>JASIKQ010000024.1 GCA_030049565.1 Candidatus Sulfotelmatobacter sp. | reverse complement strand
CCACCGCCAACGCTCCCGCGCACTCGGAAGCAGTGGTGGTAGGCGCGAATGGCGGCTTGCAGAATGTGGTTCTCTACATCTCCGAGGGCTGGAGCGGCACCATGCCGGCCCCAGCAACAGAGCCGGTATTCGATCAGAAAAACTGTGTTTATCTACCCCACGTGCTGGCGCTGAATGTGGGCCAGACATTCAAGGTGACTACCAGCGATCAAACCGGGCACAACATTCACCCGAACCCTAACGCCATGACCGGCAACATTCCGTTTAATCAGTCTCAACCTCCGGGCGCCGGTCCAGTTGAGAAAAGCTGGAAGGCTGCGGAATTTATCCCGGTGCAATGCAACATTCATCCCTGGATGCATGCCTGGTTCGCGGTGGTAAAAGGGCCCTACGCGACCACCGATGCGCACGGCAACTACACCATCAACAACGTGCCACCCGGCAGCTACACGGTAACCGCCTGGCAGGAAACTTATGGCACGCAGACGCAAAAAGTAACGGTAGCGGCGGGCAAGCCAGCCACCACCGATTTCACTTTCAAAGCGAAGTAACAGAAAGGGAAACAGGAGGCCCGCCAGCGCACAGCTTGCGGGCCGTCTGCAAACTTAGCCGGCGTTAAGGGGCCGGTTCTGGGGTGACAAAAACATGGTAGGGAAAGTTTTCGCCGTAGTCGTAATCCTCATTACGCTGGTTACCGCTTATTGCGTGATTGCTCACGTGTGGTGGATGCCGGTGGACATCTCGGTCCACGGTCCCAAAATCGATCACCAGATTGAAGAAACCATGCTGGCCGCCGGGGTGCTATTTGTGGCAGGGCAAATAGTGCTGGCAGCCTTTGTTTTTCTCTACGGCGGCGCTAGGAACAAATTGAGGCAAATCCCGGGGGGAGCGAAACCCCTTGTTATATTTGCATTCGTCATTGTCGGCGCCGAAGTTCTTGCGCTCTCAGCCATAGGTTCCAAAGCCTGGGGAGCAGTTTATTTCGAGGCGCCCGACCCAGGCTCCATACACATCGATGTGCAGGCGGGGCAGTTTGCCTACTATTTCCGCTACCCCGGTCCGGATGGAACATTTGGTGCGCTGCATCCCGAGCTTATCAATGAGGGAACTTCCAACTTCTTCGGTCTGGACACGGACCATGATCCAGACGCCAAAGATGACATCGTCACCGCCGAGCTCGCCATTCCTGTAAACAAGCCGATTCTGCTCACGCTGCACTCCAAAGATGTGGGGCACTCTTTCGATGTGCGGGAATTGCGGGTGCAGCAGGATTTCGTCCCCGGCCTGGTCATTCCGATCCACTTCACTGCAACCCAGACGGGACGATATGAGATCGTGTGCACCCAGTTGTGCGGCCTGGGGCATTACAACATGAAGGCGTATCTTTCCGTGCTCTCGCAGGCGGACTACGACGAGTGGCTCAAGAAGCAAGCGGCCATGCAGTAAGGGATGGTCGTCTACCTTGGTCGAGCAGAAGAAAACATTTCTCCTGGGGTAAGAACATGGCACAAACGTCAGTACGTGCAGTAGCCCATCACGCACCGCCGCAGGGCTTCGTGCGCAAATACATCTTCAGCGTCGATCACAAAGTAATCGGAATCCAGTACCTGACCCTGAGTCTGGTGGCGGCGTTCGTCGGCATGGCGCTTTCCTGGGCTATGCGCGTCCACCTGGCCTGGCCCGATGTGCGTATTCCGTTGTTGGGATGGCTTTCGCCGGCCGGCGCGCCGGGTGGCGTGATGACACCGGAGTACTACCTGTCGCTGATGACGATGCACGGCACCATCATGGCGTTCTTCGTGCTCACCGCGGCGCCGTTTGCAGGCTTCGGCAACTTCATGCTGCCCATCCACGTGGGAGCGGCAGACATGGCATTTCCCCGCCTGAACATGTCGTCGTTCTGGGTCACATTCGTCGGTTTCCTTCTGGCCTGCGCCACATTCTTTATTCCCGACGGACCGCCACTTTCTGGTTGGACGGCTTACGCACCGTTGAGCGCTGTGGGTCCGGTCGCCGGACCCGGCCAGGGCTGGGGACAGAATCTCTGGGGACTCTCGATCGCTATGTTCTGCATCGCGTCGTTGCTCGGAGCGCTGAACTTCATTGTGACCACTCTCGACCTGCGTACCAAGGGACTGAAGTTGTCACGCCTGCCACTCGCGACCTGGGGGTGGTTCATCGATGCATGGGTGAGCTTGCTGGCCTTCGCCGTCTTGCTGCCAACCTGCCTGCTGTTAGTGCTCGATCGCCTGGGTGGAACCAGTTTCTTTATTCCCGGCGGGCTGGTCTTCAACGATCAACTCCAGCCGCACTCCGGTGGATCGCCGCTTTTGTTTCAGCACCTGTTCTGGTTCTTCGGACATCCGGAGGTTTACATCATCATTCTGCCGGCTTTCGGAATCGTCTCCCACATCATGCCGACCTTCATCCGTAAACCGCTGGTGGGCGGATGGAAGGTGATCACCTTCTCTGAGATCGCGGTCGGGACCCTCAGCTTCGTGGTCTGGGGGCATCACATGTTCGTGAGCGGCATGAGTCCATACATGGCGATGGTGTTCTCGGTGCCGACGTTGTTCATCACCATCCCCTCGATCATCGCAGTGCTGGTCTGGGTGTTTTCTTTGTATGGAGCCAACATTCGTTTTGCCACCCCCCTGCTGTACAGCCTGGGGTTCATTTCGCTGTTCATCAGTGGCGGGATCGGCGGGTTCTTCCTGGCGCAGCCTTCCACCGATTCCTACCTGCACGCGACTAGCTTCGTGGTGGGGCATTTCCACTTCACGATGGGACTCTCGGCCATCTTCGCAACCTTCGCTGGCTTCTATTACTGGTTCCCGAAAATGTTTGGGCGGATGATGAACGAAAAGCTGGGCAAGCTGCATTTCTGGATCACTTTCGTCGGCGTCTACTGCATTTTCATGACGATGCAACTGACGGGCTTCGCTGGCGCGGTTCGCCGATATTCAGCTTTGGTCGACGACTTCATGATCCCGCTGATTCCCGCCAACCGGTTCATGACCGTGGCGGCGTTGCTGACGGGAGCAGCGCAGTTCATCTTCCTCTACAACGCGATCTGGAGCCGCTTCAAAGGACGAAAGGCCCCGGATAATCCATGGGGTGCCACGACGCTGGAATGGGATACGACTTCGCCGCCGCCATTCGATAACTTTGGCGGGCGGCAACTCACGGTTTACCACGGACCCATGGAATACGACGGTGAAGCCAGCGTGATGCAGACTTCGCCGGAAGCATCAGTGGCCGGAACCTAAAGAAGATTGCACGCCTAACATAAATCGTTTCGAAAGGAGATGCCGTGAACCAATCCGAACTGATGATCGCACTATCGGAACTGGCCGTCGCGACAGAGCACGAAATCCAGATGGAGGAATCTCCATACGGCATAGACAAAAAGAAGTTGGGGATGTGGATATTTATCGTCTCCGACGCTTGCACTTTCGGAGCGTTTCTTTTTGCCTACGGCTACATGCGCATCGGGGCCCCCGTTTGGGGCACGCCCTTCGGATTTTCGTCCATCATGAACGGCATGGTCATGACGGCGGTGCTGCTCTCGAGCAGTCTGACCATGCTGGCCGCAGTGCGTGCGGCACAAAGCGGCACGAAGGCCTTGGCCGAAAAATGGCTGGCGGTCACGATGATCTTAGGCGCTGTTTTCGCCGCTCTGCATCTCCGCGAATGGTTCAAGCTGTTCGGTGAAGGCTGGCGACTTTTCTACAATCCAACTGGAGGCGCGCAGCAGTTCGGGGCAACCTTCTTCAGCGTCACCGGACTACATTTAACCCACGTCGTCAGCGGCATCATCGCGTTGGCTTTCATCACGCGCGGCTATAACCAGGGGCACTACGATGAGAGCCACGTCGAAACCGCCGGTCTCTACTGGCACTTCGTCGATCTGGTCTGGATGTTTGTTTTCCCGTTGATGTATTTGATGAATGCTCGCTAAGAAGAGAAGACGAGAACCGAGCGGGGGGATGAAGAAATGTCATCGAATCGCGAACTGACCATGAGTTCCTACGTAGGACTTGGCGTGGGCCTGATGTTGATTGTTGGATTGGAAGTGATTCTCACTTATCAGCATTTGGCTACACGGACTCTGCTGTTTTCCTTGTTGTGCCTGGCCTCGCTGGAAGGGTTTGTGGCCATTATGTATTTAATGCACGTGAAGTACGAGAGGCGGATTCTATTCTGGACGGTTTTTCCGGCTACGCTCTTCGTGCTCATCTTTCTCTGCTATTTCTTTCCGGATGCCTTCCGCATGGCCAGCATGCGGCTGCTGAAGTAATGGCGAGAAATCAGAAGTCAGGAGTGTGAAGTAATGGCAACAACAATCACCGAACCCCCACAAATAGATCTCTCTTTGGCAGACTACTCAGGGAACGACGGCGGCCGGAATCTGGTTCCTGCCGAGGGCGACTTGCGAGCAAGTCGGGACCATCCTCTGGAGCCGGCCCGAACCGGGATGTGGGTGACGCTGGGCGCGATCACAATGTCGTTCGCTGCGCTCACCAGCGCTTTGGTCGTGCGCCAGGGCGTGGGGATGGGTTGGGGGCACGTTACTCTGCCGCCCGTACTTTTCATAAACACGCTGGTGTTGCTGGTTAGCAGCGTGACTTTGGAGTTCGCCCGCCGGAGTCTTACACGCTACGCTCAAGGTAGCGAAAGCCAGATGGCAGTGCCGATGCGTTGGCTGGGGATAACGCTGTCGCTCGGCCTGCTTTTCGTCGCCGGCCAGTATATGGCGTGGCTCCGACTGAAGTCGGAAGGGCTTTATCTCGCTACGAATACGAACAGCTCATTTTTTTACGTATTCACGGGTGTGCACGCGGTGCACGTGCTGGGCGGCCTAGCTGGATTGGTCTACGTCATGAGCAAGCTGCATCGCTTGGTTCTGCGCCGGAGTACGTTTGCGGCCGCCGCGCAGTACTGGCATTTCATGGATATTCTTTGGCTGTATCTGCTGTTTTTGCTTTGGACGAAGATCTGAGGGCGAACAGCTGTGAAGACAAGAATGAAATTCCGAAAAGTCTCGCGTCTGGTCGCGATTTCGCTCATGGCCTTAGTCGCGCTGACGCTTACTCCGCTGGCGTTCTCCCAAGGCTGCTCGCTTTGCTACACGCAAGCAGCGAATTCCGGCGCCCGCATGATTCGGGCATTGCGCAGCGGGATCATTATTCTCATCATTCCACCGCTGTCGATCTGTCTGGCCGCCATGGTTCTCGCTTATCGTAGGCGTAACCAATTCAACCAGGCGGATGCCCGCGTAGAACCCCGGTCCGACTGGTAATCGAGATGGCAACAAATACAACGATGCGGTCCAACTCAGCAAATCTGCGCGTATCCAAGCTTCGGGACTATTACACGCTGACCAAGCCCGAGGTGAACCTGTTGATTCTGATGAGCACTTCGGCTGGCTATTATCTTGCCTGCCGTGGACCGCTGCGCATGGTTGGCCTGGTCAACACGCTCATCGGAACTTTGCTGGTGGCTAGCGGAACGGCTACGCTGAATCAGTGGATGGAACGAGTTTGGGACGGACAGATGCGCCGCACGGCTAACCGGCCGCTGCCCTCGGGCAGGCTGAATGCGCGTGATGCATTTCTGTTTGGGATCCTGCTGAGCATCGCCGGAGGCTTGTATCTTGCCATCGCCGTGAACCGATTGGCCGCCTTGCTCGCGCTCTCGACGTTGCTTTCTTATCTACTGATCTACACTCCATTGAAGCGAAGGACCCCGTTGTGCACATTGCCGGGTGCAGTTCCGGGCGCGATGCCGGTTTTGATCGGATGGGCGGGCGCGTCGGCAAGTATTGGCCGACAGGCATGGTTTCTCTTCGCCATTCTCTTTCTGTGGCAATTCCCGCATTTCCTGGCGATTGCGTTGATGTACCGGGAGGACTATACCCGGGCCGGCTTCAAGATGCTGCCCGCGTTCGATCTCGATTCCCGCTTCACCCGCGCCGAGATTGTCGGCTTCACCGTGATCCTAATAGCCACTACGATGTGGCCACTGCTCGACCGCGGAGGGCTGTTTTATCTGTGCGGCATGTTCCTGGCAGGAGTGTTCTTGCTCTATC
>JASIKQ010000246.1 GCA_030049565.1 Candidatus Sulfotelmatobacter sp. | reverse complement strand
GCGCAATTGCGCGCGCTTTACAGCCGCGCCGCGGTCTATGCGGCTACTCCCCGCTATGAACCTCTCAGCATCGCGCCCTTGGATGCCGCGTTTTCCCGCTGCGCCATCGTGGCCAACGACATCCCGACCTTCCGCGAAATGTGGGGCAACGCCGCGCTCTACTTCCGCACCAACGACGCTCGCAGCCTGGCGGAAACTCTTCGTCAGCTCGATTCTGACCGTCCGCTGCGGCAGGGCTACGCCGATCGCGCCTATGCCCGGGCCCGCGAGCGCTTCACCAGTAAGCGCATGATCGACGACTATCTCGAACTTTATGGCAGCCTGGTGTCGGTGGGCAAGCGGGCAGCTTGAGGTTTTGTCGTCGAAGCGCATTCAACCGCAATTTCGCCCTTGCAACTGCACCATCACCGGCAACTCCAACGGATGCAACCGGGTGAAATCGAGTTAATCTATACATAGGGGAGAATTGGTGCGCTGCCCGCGATGTGGAAATGAAAACCCGGAGACCAACCGCTTCTGCGGTATGTGCGGAACCTCGCTCGTCCGGACTCCCGACGGCGCTTCGTCTTCACTCAACACGCAATCTTCTCCGGCGGCATCGCGATCCGCCACGCCTCAGATCATCAGACCATCGTCTGTCGCACGTGCTTCTGCACAGTCCTCCAGCCATGCTGCGGTCGCCCCGGCCAGTGATAAGCCGGGGGACGACAAGACCAGCGACTACAAGCCCGCTGACAAGCAAAGTGCAAGCAGAGAATCGGCGCCTGCTCCTGACGCTGAACCGGTGATCGCCGGGCCGTCGTTCCTTGGGCTCAATAAGCCCTCCAGTCATGCCGCCGGCACTCACAGCGAATCCTCGGTGAAGGATGCGCGCGCGCATCTGCAATCGTCTCGCAGTGTGGACTACCTTCTCGAGGACGACGAAGAACCAAAGCATGGCTGGGGCAAGCTGTTGCTGGTCGTCGCGGCCCTGGCGTTAGCCGTGGGATTCGGCTATCTGCATTGGAAGCAAGGGGGATTCGATTGGGTGACCGGCAACGAAAGGAAAACGGCGCCTACAGCGGCATCGCCAGATGCGTCTACAAGCGGCGCGCAGACAGGATCGACAACAACCACAACCACCCCGAATGGCAACGCACCCCAATCGGCAGCGGAAGGCACATCAACTCCGCCCAGCGGATCGGCATCGCAGCCGGGTTCTGCCAGTGGCAGTGCGGCGAATGCCAGCGGAGCTTCAACAACTCCCTCGCCGAACGCGGCGGCCGCTCCGGCGCAGGCAAACCCTTCACAACCTGGTCCGCAGAATTCCGCCGCACCGGATGCATCTTCTGCGGACACCACGCAGAGCCCCTCATCGCAAGGGCAGCCAGACAACTCTAATTCGCCGGAAAAATCCGAATCAACGCCGGCGAGTTCCGCCTCGGAAACCCAAACCGCTGCGGAGGCAACCGCTCCTAAACTAAAACCGCATAAACCCTCCGCGATAGTGCCGCTCGATACAGTCGGCGAAGCCGAACGCTATATCTACGGCCGCGGCGTGCGCCAGGACTGCGACCATGGCTTGCGCTTACTAAAGCGCGCGGCCGACCAGTCGAATCCTAAAGCGATGAGTTCGATGGGATCTCTTTATTCCACCGGAACC
This sequence comes from Candidatus Sulfotelmatobacter sp., assembly GCA_030049565.1. GTDB lineage: Bacteria > Acidobacteriota > Terriglobia > Terriglobales > Acidobacteriaceae > Sulfotelmatobacter. The sequence continues at coordinate 4,423 of JASIKQ010000246.1, read as the reverse complement.
TGTACGCCGCGCGATTTGCCCACCGCCTACCGTTGGTACGCTCTGGCCCTGCACAGAGAACCCGACAACCAGGCCTTGCAAAACGATCTGCAAAAATTGTGGAGTGAGATGACGCAGCCCGAACGCCAGTTAGCGATCAAGCTCAGCCAGTAAAACTTATCAAACCATTTCAAAGCAAAAGCCCGGCGCGGGGCCGGGCTTTGAGAACACTGCGAATTTTTGGCGCACTCGCGTTACTTTTCCAATGTCATCACTGCCTTGGGTTCCGTGGCGTGTTGTTTCCGGTAAGTACGGGCCACGTCGCCCAGAGGAGTCTCGTAAATCGGCGATGCGAGTTCCGCCAGCGGAACTTCGCCCTTCGCATAGGAGTAGTAGGAGTCGCCGAGCAGGCTGGTTTCCTCGCCCATGGCATGGCGCGTAGCGTGCTGGACGTGCTCAGTCATATGGATGGGCGCTGGGTTGTTCGATAGAACCGGAGCTGTTTGCGCGTGGGCCCTGCTTGCGCAGAAAAGGCAAAGTGAGAAAAGGGCGGCGATGGCGATGTGCGTCACATTGATCTTCATAGGTTCATCCTGTCCGGGGGAATCTGCATAAGCTTGAAAGATCCGTCCGGGAAGCCCGACTGGCGCGGCTTTCGCCCATGAAATGGGCAATCGGCATACCAAAAATGCATGGCCGATGTTCGACTTACACAGGCTAAAGAAGCGCGAGTGAAAAAGATTTGCGCATATGCGGAAAACAAGAAAACGCACGTCACTAAAGTAACCTTAAGACTTCGCGGCGAATGCAATGGCGTTGCGAACGTGGCCGTGGGCCTTTTTTAAAGCAGCTACTGCTTGCAATCGGCTCACCTTGGCGGCCAGCATCACCAACGCCACTGGAGTGCGATTGCCAGAGGATTCGAGGGCGGCGCGGGCAGATTCGCGAGTGGCTCCCGTGGCGCTTGCGAGAATCGCAATCGCCCGCTGCCGCAGTTTTTCGTTCTTCGGCGAGACGTTGACCATCAGGTTGCCGTAGACATAACCGATCCGCGCCATAACCGCTGTCGAGATGATGTTCAGGACCATCTTATGCGCGGTTCCGGCTTTCATTCGCGACGATCCGGCAAGAACTTCGGGGCCAACCTGAGTGACGATGGAAAAGCGCGCGGCGCGTTCCAGTGGAGAGTTGGGATTGCAGGTCAGGGCGATCGTGCATGCTTTTCGCCGCCGCGCTTCCGCCACGGCTGCCACGGTAAAGGGAGTGCGTCCGCTTGAGGCTATGCCGATCACCACGTCGTCTTTTCCCGGCTTCCGCCGTGCCATTTCCTTGCGGCCTTCGCCAGAATCGTCTTCGCTGATTTCCGATGCCACGGCCAGCGCCTTCGCGCCTCCCGCGATAATGAATTGCACACGATCGGTGTTGAAAGTGGGCGCGCATTCAACGGCGTCAATTGCGGCGATGCGTCCGCTCGTGCCCGCGCCGACATAGATCAGACGTCCACCTCGGCGAAGGCCATTGGCGACGAAGTCGATAGCCCGCGCGATGTGCGGTAGCACGAGGCTCACTGCGAAGGCAACAGAGGTATCCTCGGCATTAATCAGACGGGCGATTTCGATGGAAGACTTGCAGTCGAGTGCGAAGGCGGCAGAGTTGGCTTGCTCGGTGCGAAGACGTTGCAGATCAGGTAACCTGCGGCTCAACTTGTCGCCTTTCGAAGCAGAAGTAGTTTTCATTCTATTGAAGCGCTTGCATCACGGCATCGTGGAATCCCGGTCGCACCTGTTTGATCGCTTGATTTGAGCTGTCCGGCCACGTGCGGTTCGTCAACAGCGTGACCGAGAGCTGGCGCAGCGGATCGATCCAGAGAGAAGTTCCGGTGTAGCCCAGATGACCATAAGACTGGGGAGAAAAATATTTTCCCGACTGCGAAGGAATTGAAGGAGTGTCCCAACCCAACGCGCGCAATGTACCCGTGGGGGCGGACTCGCGGCGGGTGAATAGAGAAATGGTTTCCGGCCTCAGGATTGGCTGCCCGCCGTTCAGCATGGTATGAGCAAATTTAGCCATGTCTTCGGCAGTGGAAAAAAGCCCGGCGTGCGCAGCCACCCCGCCGAGCACAAAAGCGTTTTCATCCTGCACTTCTCCTTGGATGATGCGGCCGCGAAAGGTTTTGTCATTCGCCGTGGGCGGAATTGCCCTACGAATTTCCATCGGCGGATTGAAAGTTGTATTCGCCATCGCCAGCGGTGCGACAATTTCCCGCTGGCAAAAGCGGTCGAGCGATTCGTCGGCAAGCCGCTCGAGAGCAACGCCGAAAAGAATAAATCCAATGTCGCTATATTCTGCGCGCACCCCGGGTTCGCGGGCGAGTGGCATGGTAAGAACGGCGCGCAGCAATTCGTCGCGCGTGGCTGCCTGCACAAACAGTTTTTCGTATGCAGGCAGACCGGAAGAATGCGCAAGAAGCATTCGTAAAGTGACTTCACGCCGGCGTGGATCTTTGCCCGTGTCGCTCAAGAATTCGGGCACAATCGCCGCCACAGGAGCTTCGAGATCGAGCAATCCGCGTTCGTAAAGTAGCATCGCCATGGACGTAGTTGCGACGACTTTAGTCAGCGAAGCGAGGTCGAATAATGTGGCAGGAGTTACGTTCCATCCGGCCTCGTCTTCAAAAGTAAAACTCCCGAACGCTTTTAAAGCGACCAGTCGTCCGCGGCAGGTTACGGATAGGGAGGCTGTGGGGAAGGCGCGCGCCGCAATCGCTTCCCGCAAAATCGAGAATGCGGATGCAAAAATTTCATCCTGGTTGCCAAAGGCGTATTGGAGCGAGATCTGGTCCACAATCCCCGGAAAGAATCCATAGTATTGCATTGCGCGGGACGTGATTACTTGTGATTATTGAGTCCTGCCGCAGTAGTTGTGTAAAGTCAAAGCATATCTCCTGCTAATTCCAAATCGCGCCCCGGCTGGGGTGTTCACGCTGCTTCGGCAGACTCACAGCGCACTCTCGCGCAACAAATGCGTGGAGGCGTCGCATCCAGACTTATCAGAATCAGGCTTTTCGGAGCCAGGCGTATCGTGCTCGCCACACTGTGCAGCTTTCCGGCGATCTTTCTTGCGATCGGGCAGGCCGGGGCAGCGCCCGTCCCCAAGCATTCAGTTGCGATGCCTGCGGTTGATTCCGTCATCCGCCAGGCGATCGCCGAAGGCACAATTCCCGGCGCGGTTCTAATCGTTGGCCACGATGGGAAGGTGATTTACCGCAAAGCCTATGGCGAGCGCGCTCTGGAGCCTCGCCGCGAGCTGATGACCCTCGATACCATTTTTGATATTGCGTCGCTCACCAAAGTGGTTGCTACGACCACCGCGGTAATGCAGCTAGTCGAGCAGGGGAAAATAAGGCTGAACGATCCCGTAGCAAAATACGTGCCTGACTTTGCCCAGAACGGCAAGCAGGACATCACCCTCCGCCAGTTGTTGACGCACTATTCAGGGCTGGAACCGGATCTCGATTTGAAAACGCCGTGGGAAGGAAAAGACACGGCCTATCGCATGGCGAACGCAGAGACGCCAGTCGATCCACCGGGTTCGAAATTCTCCTACAGCGACATCAATTTCATCGTACTCGGAGAGTTGGTCGAGCATGTATCGGGCGAATCACTCGATGAGTATTGCGAGCGGCATATCTTTGCTCCGCTCAAGATGACGCATACGCGTTTTCTGCCTCCGTCAGCTTGGCGAGCGAAGATTGCGCCCACGCAATATGACGAGAACGAGCACATGCTGCGTGGAGTTGTGCACGATCCCACCACGCGGCGCATGGGCGGCGTCGCCGGACAGGCGGGACTGTTTTCCACGGCCGACGATCTGGCGAAATTTGCGCAGGCGCTGCTGAACGATGGCGACGGCATTTTGTCGCGGCTCTCGGTCGAAAAGATGACTTCACCAGAGCAGCCACCGCAAGCGCCCGTACTGCGCGGCTTTGGCTGGGATATCGATTCTCCGTATTCCTCCAACCGCGGCGACCTGCTGCCGGTGGGAGGCTTCGGGCACACGGGTTTTACGGGAACCTCGATGTGGCTCGATCCCACCACAAATTCCTACATCATTTTGCTGACTAATGCAGTGCATCCGCGCGGCAAAGGTAACGCCATCGCTCTGCGCGCGAAAGTTGCCACGGCGGTTGCAGCCGCCTTGCCGCTGACTGCAAGCGAAAGGGAAGCAGTGCAGGCGACGAGCATTACTGGCTATAACGAGGCGCAGAGCGCGGCACGGCGCATGAGCGCGCGCAACGGCGAGGTGAAAACCGGAATCGAGGTTCTGGAACAGCACGGCTTCGACGTTCTGCAAGTAGCCGGCCGCAAGAAACGCATCGGGCTGGTCACGAACCAGACCGGCATCGATGCCGAAGGCCGGCGCACCATTGACGTGCTCGCACAAG
>JASIKQ010000245.1 GCA_030049565.1 Candidatus Sulfotelmatobacter sp. | reverse complement strand
TTATTGAAATCGCAAATACCCCAGAACCACTTGAATCCTCACGAGCGAAGCCCGCTCTGCGTAACGATCGGCGACTAAATATGAGTACTGGCGTTAGTTTGGACGAGGTGAAGGGCGTGGAATCGTGCGAAGCGGTGGATGATAGTGCGGGCGGGTCTTTGCCAGCACGCGTGGAACCACAATGGAGTGACGAATTGCCCGTTTTCGCCTCACCGCAATTCCTCAAGACCGTATCTGAGGAATACGGATGGGCCGTGAGTACGGATTACACAGGCGACCAGCAAGCCGTTTTGCCTTATGTGATTTTGAGCAAGTGCGGCGTGCGCCTGATGCGCTTCCCATCCAGCATGGTGAGTAAACGCGAGGCGCAATGGGGTTTTATTGCAGGCTTGCCGGGGTTCGCACGTTCGCTCGGCGTGGACGTGATTTTGCCCGCCAATAATACAGCTCTGTTCTTCGGCTATCCCAAGGGAGCGGAGTTTGCTCCTTACGGCACGATTATCAACGATCTCAGGCTCCCGGAAGATGCGATGTGGAAGGCGGTGACCAAGGACCATCGGCGCCGGATTCGGCAGGCGCAGGAGGCAGGCGTAGAAATTCGAGAAGGTCATTGCTACCTGGAAGCCGCGCACCAGCTGGTCGCGGCGACGCTCAGCAAAGGGGGTTTGAATTTCAAATCGTCTACCGAGCTTAAGCGTATTGCCGATGCGCTCGGCAGCCATCTTTTGATTCGGGTGGCGATCCGTAAGCATGAGATTCAGGCGGTGGAAATCTGCCCGTGGAGCCTCTATTCGGCCTATGGATGGTACGCAGGGACAATAGAGAATCCGGTTTCAGGTTCTTCGCATTTGCTGATGTGGGAGACGATGTTGCGGGCCAAGAGGCTTGGGGCCAGGCAATTCAACTGGTGCGGCGCACGTCTTCATCCCACAGGCAAGCAGGTGGGAATCAAGGATTTCAAAATGCGTTTTGGCGGCCAATTCGTGCCGGGGGTGGCATGGAAATATGGCATCAGCCCGCTTAAATACCAGCTCTACTGCCTTGGAATCCGATTCCTGCATGGCGGAGACCTGGTGGATGTGGAAGGACCGCGAACAGGCGTAGAGACTCACCCCGCGCATTAGTAACCTGTTCTGATTATCTCGAGCACGGCCGGCAAATTCTTGACATTTTGCCGTTGTTTGACTCCTTCGATGACTCCGGCTTGCGGGGTTTGCGCGGAGGGACTCGGTTCACTTGATTTTATGGAGAGTGTATGACGGTTCATGACTGTGCAAAGGCCGCAGAGAATTACTGCTGCATCGCTCCCGACGTCAAGCTCGGGCAGGGAGTGAAGCTGGCCAAGTTCATCAACCTATACGGATGCGAAATCGGCGACGAGACCAAGATCGGAGCTTTCGTCGAGGTGCAAAAAAACGCGGCCATCGGTAAACGCTGCAAAGTTTCGAGTCACACGTTTATCTGTGAAGGCGTGACCATTGAGGACAATGTGTTCGTGGGCCACGGGGTGGTTTTTATCAACGACAGCTATCCGCGCGCCACCGCGGCCGACGGCCAACTGCAAACGGAAGCCGATTGGAAGGTGGAACGAACGCTGGTGAAACGCGGCGCTTCCATCGGTTCAGGATGCACCATTCTGCCGAATCTTACGATCGGGGAAAACGCAATCGTGGGCGCCGGCAGCGTGGTCACACGAGATGTCCCGCCGAACACCATCGTTTTTGGAAATCCCGCCCGGATTCACCGCAACATCGACCAGCCTACGGAGGTTACACAATGAGCGTTTCTAATGTTCCTTTTCTTGATCTGATAACTCCGCATGTTGAACTGGAGCAGGAACTGACGAATGTCTTCCACCATGCTTTACACACCGCCGGCTTTGTCGGCGGTCCGGCAGTAGAAAACTTTGAGAAGGCTTTTGCTTCTTTTTGCACTACGCGATATGCCGTGGGGGTGGGCAGCGGCACCGACGCCGTACGTTTTGCTCTCATGGCATCGGGCGTCTGCGCCGGCGACGTCGTGGTCACGGTTCCCAACACGTTCATTGCGACCACCGCAGCCATCTCACAATCCGGCGCCCTCCCCGAATTTGTCGATGTTGATGAGCGCACCTACAACATGAATCCGATGAAACTGCAAGAATATCTGGAGCGCAAATGCACCATCGATGATGCGGGCAGGCTGATGAGCCGGCGCAGTGCCCGGCCCGTCACCGCGATCGTACCGGTTCACCTCTTTGGGCAGATGGCCGATATGGATCCCATCCTCGAACTGGCGGAGCGTTTCAATCTGATCGTAGTGGAAGACGCCTGCCAGGCGCACGGAGCGCAATACTTCTCGCGCAAGCAAAACCACTGGTGTACGGCCGGGACGATGGGCCGCGCCGCCGCGTTTAGTTTTTATCCTGGGAAAAACCTGGGCGCCTGCGGCGAGGGCGGCGCCGTCACCACCAACGACGAGGCCGTAGCTCTAAAAGCTCGCATGCTTCGTGACCACGGCCAGGCGCGAAAGTATTATCACGATGTCGAGGCTTACAATGGGAGGCTCGATGCTATTCAGGCCGGACTCCTGGAAGTGAAATTGCGATTTCTCGCGGAATGGAATCAGTTGCGGCAGCAAGCGGCGGCTGGCTATGGCGACCTGCTGGATAGCCAGATCGGGGTGGTTCTGCCGTATCAGCCCATGAATTCCAAGCCGGTTTATCACTTGTATGTCGTGCGGGTCGCCGATCGCGATGGATTGCAGAAACATCTGGCGCAAGCGGGAATCGGAACGGGTATCCATTATCCGATCCCGTTACACTTGCAGAAAGCGTATGCCGGGCTGGGGTGGAAGGCCGGGGATTTTCCCGTGACTGAACGCGCGGCGGATACGATTCTTTCGCTGCCCATGTTCCCGCAGATCACGCGCGAGCAGCAAGAACGGGTAACCGACAGCATTCTTCAGTTCCTGCTGCTCAAACCAGAACTGGCGATAGCGTAACTAAAGTTTGTCGCCGCACGCTTAGGAAGGCGAAAATCTTCGATGAAGATTCTGCTTGTAGTTGGCGCCCGCCCGAATTTCATGAAGGCCGCGCCCATTCTACGCGCCATCGGCGATGAGAACCGGAAAACGAACGGCGTGATCACCCCTGTGCTTGTGCATACCGGTCAACACTACGATGTCACAATGTCGGAGGCCTTCTTCCGAGACCTGAATCTACCCAAGCCGGATCTTTATCTGGGCGTGGGCTCAGGTTCGCACGCCAGCCAGACCGCGGCCATCATGCAGAA
>JASIKQ010000244.1 GCA_030049565.1 Candidatus Sulfotelmatobacter sp. | reverse complement strand
CTCGGCAGGTTCCATTCGAGCTATGCGGCCCGCCATCCGCTGCCATTTTTGAAAGGTCATAGGCAACTCGGTCACGCAGCGCGCGTCGCAACAATCTGCAGGCAACCTGGTCGCAACCAGCGCAACCGATGGCAACGCCGCGCAGAAACTCTAAAAGGCGAGGCAGTTCGGCTACTCCCTTCCAGAGCGCTCATCCTGTTCAGTAGTATTATTGGCTCCAAACTCTATCCTGCTAAATTCTCCTCAGTTTTCGGATACCGGCCACGCCATATCCATACTTCGTGTTGAGTTTAAATTTTATATTCGGACTCTTGCGGAGAGTAGTTACGCGCGCTTTAGTTGCTTGGTAAAGCCCAGTTTTCGCCGGTAATAGACAAGCCCATCGAGCTGTTTTTGGATTTCAAGCGTGCTGGTCTTTCGCGTCATACCAAGGCGGGCAAGCTGGTAAGGATCGCTGCTCGCAGTGACCATTCCCGATTGTGCCACAACCGCGCAACTGTATCCTGCCTCTTGTACCTGCTTGATCTGGGTCGCCCGAAAGTCCCCGATCATGCCATTGGGGTAACAGAGGGACTTCACCGGCCTTTTAAGACGTTGTTCAATCTGGGTACGGGAAGAAGTCAACTCATGCCAGGATTCCTCGTCGGTTAGAGTCGAGAGAATTGGGTGCGTAGCAGTATGCGAGCCAATTTCCATGAGGCCGGAATCTGCCATTTCGCCCAATTCGTCCCAGGAACATGCGCCGTACTTTGGCGAAGCAGATGGCGGTATGGAGATTCCGGCTCGCGCCGCAATGGCTTCGATATACGCGTCGCGATCCTTTGCCCGCATCCGGTTCAACTTTCTGAATATTTCGGGGAGTTTGTTGTGGAGCAGTTCTTTTGGAGCTTCAGGTTGGTCGGCCAGCCATAGAACCTTATCCGTCCAGATCCAACCCTGGCTCCCAACAAACGAACTGACGACAAAAAATGTCGCGGGAATGTTGTATTCCTTGATGAGTGGGAAAAAAAATTCGTAACAGTTCCGTCGGCCGTCGTCGACAGTCAGGGCGACCATCTTGGGATCAAGTGGACAACCGGAGGCGAGCTGTTCAGCAATTTGCAGCAAGGGCACTGGGTGAAAATAACGGCGCAAAAATTCAAACTGCAGGCGAATGCCTTCGACATTCAGGGATCGGAAATCTGTTGTACCGCTTGCTGAAAAATCGTGATACATGAGGATGCGGGCCATATTCGCCGACAAAGACCGCATCAAAGAAAAGACACCGAAACGATGCAAAAAGCCGACCGCGAAGTTTTTCACCTCAAGACCCCTGCTGTAGCGTCACATCATTCAATTGAGCCGCACAATGAAGACGTCGCCGCGGCAGTTCCCTTGCCCATGTTGATATTTGCACGCCCGCCGGTCAACGCGCAAATGAGGTTACCAACGTACTCTATCAGTGTGAGCGGCGGGCGATGCTGACGAGCCAGACGCCCACCCGCGAAAGACATTGTGCTTCTTCGGGCGGCTAATCTATAAGCACTGGACAGAACACGAAAATTGGCCTTCTTTGCCATACGATAAAGCGTCTCCTCTCTTGTCAAGTGGTATCAAGAACTGGGTGGTGGTGCTTTTGCGTGGAGACGATGACCCCACTACCAAGAACTGACGGCAAACCACTGACCCGGCGCAGGTTTTCGAGCTTGAAATTCCCCGTTTTTCACGGTATTTTAAGTGAGGTTTTTCCATTCCCCCTTTTCTGTCTTGGAGGGCGGATCCCGTCTAGATTTTGATAGCCCAAGGGTCTGCAAACCCAGTCAGTTTCTTAGTTGAGAACAGATAGGAGACCCATGACACTTTCGCGGGCGTTATCTATTTTCCTGCTGTTAACGGCTGCACGTTTTTGCCTCGCAACTACCGCCACTACCACTGCACTTTCCTCGTCGCTGGAGCCTTCCACCTATGGGCAGGCTGTGACCTTCACGGCGACGGTGTCTTCTGCAAACGGAGCGCCACCCAACGGAGAAGCCGTGACGTTCAAGCAGGGGTCAACTACGCTGGGCACGGGCACCTTGAGCAGCGGCACAGCCACATTCACGACTTCGACGCTTGCGAGCAGCAAGGCGGACAACATTAAGGCTGTATATGGGGGAGACTCGAACTTCGGCAGTAGCACGTCCAACACAGTTGCACAGCAGGTTCTTCAGGCCACAACATCAACTACGTTGGTTTCTGGGCAGAATCCCTCGAACGTCGGTCAGGCTGTGACTTTCACCGCGAGTGTGGCGCCCGAGTACGGCGGAACGGTCACAGGTGATGTACGTTTTTACAATGGAACCAAAGAGTTGGGTAGTGTGCCGCTGTCTGGCGCCTCCGCCATTTACACGACAACAACCTTGGCCGCGGGAACGGATTCGATTACAGCTACATACGAGGGCAGCACCGATTTTCTGACAAGCACATCTTCGGTTCTGGGCCAAACTGTGGACACTGGAACGACCCTGAATGAAACCATGACGTGGGACGGGGTCACACGGTATTACCAAGTATTCGTGCCGAGTGTTTTGCCTCCGAA
>JASIKQ010000243.1 GCA_030049565.1 Candidatus Sulfotelmatobacter sp. | reverse complement strand
ATTCGCACCGAAGTTGATGAGTTTTGTCGGGTCATATTGACCCGTGGGAGTTACTACTTTGAGACTAATGCCCAGCAACGTCTTTTGTTGCCATCGGCTAAAATCCTGCACATCCATTGCTGGCCCTCCCATTAGGTTTACGGAAAAGCGAAACGCTGAATCCAGCAAGCCCGAACGGTAGGCCTTAGGTGGCGCGTCAACTACTGTCCCCTGAAAGTTTCCGACTCCGTAGGGCAGCACAGCCAGGAAATTTGCCGTACGCCCAAAAAAGCGAAGGGAATGAGAGTAGTTGAAAAGGGAAACACTGGTTTTGGCGGTGGCATCGGTTATCGGAACCGCACCGTCGAAGTTAAGATTGCCACTATAGAACGCATACGATAGGGTCACCGCGTTCGAATGGATCGGTGTGATGAGATACGCACGGGGAGCCAAATCTTGGCCGTGAAGTGCATCAAATGAGCAAAGTGAGATCGCGAATAGAAACGCTAAATAATGGAGCAGCCGCATCTCTGAAGGGGAGCCATGGACGCCATCGAATCGCTTCTTCACATGAGACCCTCATTCCGCTAGGGATTCTCAGTTTGGCGTGTGCAGACATCGGAAAAAGTGGTAGCTCCAGGGTCCAAGTTCCACATAAAGCCCTGGCCACCGCATTTCATCTCCATCACGATCGTAAGTTGTGATTGAGAGGCGGTCGAGCAGTCGCCACCTAACACCAGCCACGTCAGGCCATTTCACTTGAGCGCGTGCTTGGGCGGGACGGTCGCTGAGATTCACTACGATCAGATAACGCTTATCATCTTTCAACCAGGTCCAGGCTATGAGATTCTCAAAACTCGAATTGTCCCGCCACCCTGTGCACTCGCATAGCTCCCACTGGCCCTCTCGAAAAACAAGTCGATCGACGGCTTCGAGGAGCACTCGATAGAATCTTCGCAAGTGCTCATCAGCAGGCTCATCTGGGCGTCTGCCCAGGAAGACCGGCAGTCTGACCTTGCGGCCTTCAAACTGGCCTTCGTGGAATAGCTTCATTCCCGGCAGTGTGGTTATGGCTAGCGCAAGGGCAAACTGTTTTGCAGGCGAAAATATCGCGGCTGCACGTGGCTCGTCGTGATTCTCGATGAAGCGAAGTAGTCTGTTTTGGTAGGCGAGATCCGCACGAAGATGCAGGCGTATACTGTCCGCATTATTATGCTCCATCCGGTCGTAGAGCTTTTTGTCGTAGCAGAAATCGAAACCCTGCTGTTGTAGCTCCCACTCCAGATCCCAATAAGCTTCGGCGATAAAGCGAAAGCCGGGATACTCTTTCTTGATCGTGCTGATCACATCAACCCAATACTCCGTTGCCGGCCGCACTCCAGCGCGAGCACCCCAGGTTCGCTCAAAAACCGAGTTGAGGAAAAGCATCGCCATGTCACAACGAATTCCGTCGCACTGTCGCGCTATGTCAGAGACGGTGGCGACCGCGGCTTTTCGTAGGCCTGGTTCAAACGCATTTAATTGCAAGACGTCGGGCCAGGGTGGGAAATAGGGGTCGCGACCACAGGCACACACGGTTTCGCCTAATTTGATATATGACGATGGCTCATTCCTAGCATCATCGGCACTGCCTTGGATAAGGTACTCAGGGTGTTCGCTGACCCACGGATGGTCCGGTGCTACATGGTTCGGCACGAAATCCAGTATCAGATTCATGCCTCGCTTGAAGAGTTCGTTTCGCGCGGTGGCCAGGCCCTGAGGACCTCCAAGATGCTCATCGACCACATAGCGTCGCACGCAATACGGAGATCCAACGTTGTCTTCGAGGCGAAAGTCCGGAAGGGCTCGCCTAAAGTCATCAAGCAGGTTCTCGTTACGATTGGCAATCGCTACCCCTAAAGGACTGCGTTCCCAAACTCCCATGAGCCACACCGCATCGAAGCCGTAATCTGCGATCACATCCCATTCGGCTGAGGGTACGGACGACAGATTAAGATTCGTCCCATATTTCTGCCTTAATTCGGAAAGCCAGACCCAGGTGTTGATTTCGTACAAAATCGGGTATCGCGTCCAGATTGATGCTCCCGCCGGGGCGGCCGGCGCGAGTATCGGTTCCTCGAGGGTCACAATCATAAGGATTTCTCCTCATTCCGCCATCTTGAGCGACTGACTAATCTGCGCGCCTCAAATTGGCGCCGGACACAACCGCCGGACATGAAGCTAGAACCGCGGGTCGACCCTGTACACTGGCACAACTGACAGTTATTCGACGCCAAACAGGAGATGCTCGGGCTTGGCCAAGTCCCGGAACTCTGCCACAGGCGATCCGAGACCAGGCCCCGACAGTCATTACGAGTGGATATCGATGCCAAGATTGCTTTCCTTCGCAGGATCCGTCACGCGCCAACTTCAATGTAGCTATTGTTCACCACCTCCAAGCCTCCGGATCGAGGCGCCAATCTCGCCGCGAGTCTGCATAACCTGCCGGCTAACTCGGACGTATTCGCATAACTGAAGTGTTCCTGAGCTGTTTCGAGAACGACCGCATACAGCAGAGTGCGTCATCATCGAGTTCGATAATCATGTGATCCTCCGATCCACAAGCCATCGGTGCCTCCAGACCAAGAAGACGTAGGGCACAAGATAGGAACTGCATTGTTTCTTCTAACAGTGCAGCCGCACATCTCAATCATTACTTGCCACGGCCGAACGGCAAACTGTAATTCTTAACAGTGTTGAAAGACTTATTTCTTTTGTATTGTCGTCATGAGGCAATGAGGAAGCCCGCTGGTCTGCGCTGCAGAGCTCACCGCATCTTCACTAAGAGGAAGGCAGGCTGCCTCGGGAAGGAACCTCCACGGGATGACCCAACTTGCAAGCGTCACTGAGGAACAGATTCATCCGTCTGTACCCAAGGAAATTCCAAGTTTCATTCCTCGCCGGCCGCGCGCTGAACTGTACGCGCAGGGGAAAAGTCTGCGCAGCAAATGCCCGCGCTCCTCGCACGCGGAATGGAAGCCCACACATAACCGCCCAGACCCCGTTAGCTTAGTCGAGGAATCGGACAAAGGACGGATTCTGCAACTGATCCCGCTTCGGCATAGCCGCATGTTGCAATCGCCTTTCGCCTTCTATCGCGGAGCAGCACTTAACATGGCAGTGGACCTAGCTGCACTACCGACTACCGGAATTCGTGTGCAGTGTTGCGGCGATGCTCACCTTGTGAACTTCCGTTGCTTTGCCACCCCAGAACGCCGCGTCATCTTCGCCATTAACGATTTAGATGAGACTCTCCCAGCCCCCTGGGAATGGGATGTCAAGCGCCTCGCCGCAAGCTTAGTGATAGCGTGCCGCGACAACGGCCTAAGTGAGACCTGCGCAAAAGATGCGGTATTAAGTTGCGCCCAATCCTATCGTGAGCACATGGCCGAATTCGGTGATATGCGGGCGTTGGACTTGTGGTATGCGGACCTTGAGGCCGAAAAGCTGGTCGAAGGTATCAAGGATGTGGAGATCCGGAGGCGTGCCCGCACAGGCTTGGCAAAGGCCCGGGAGCGCAGCGTTGCCGAATACGATTTTCCCGAGCTGGTGCATAAGGCCGGTGAGGCAGTCCTAATCAAAGATCACCCTCCGACCATCTATCATTGGCGAGCACGCGGTAAACACGAACTTCTCGAGGTGATACGAGATGCATTCG
>JASIKQ010000242.1 GCA_030049565.1 Candidatus Sulfotelmatobacter sp. | reverse complement strand
TATCCGGAATGCAAGTATGTGAAGCAGAATTTTATCGGCGTGAAGTGCCCTGATTGCAAAGACGGCGAATTGGTCGAAAAACGCGCGCGCAAGGGCAACACGTTTTACGGCTGCAGCAATTATCCAGAGTGTAAGTTCACATCGGCACACAAGCCGATTGCGGAAAAATGTCCGAAGTGCGGCAGCGAATATCTGGTCGGGAAGAATCTGAAAGCCGGACCGGTGATCGCCTGCCCGAATAAAGAATGCGATTACGAGCGCCCGGCGCCGGTGCAGGAAGCGGCAGCGACGGGAGGCTAAATATTCAGCCATCGGCGGATTGAGCAATTTTATCCGCGGCTGGGTTCTGTCATCTCAATCGCTCAATGACTCGATTACTCAATCTCTCCGTTCCCAGAGGTGATTCGTGGCAAAGAAAGCAACTCCCACTGATGCGCAACTCATCATGCAGCTCTACGATCTGCGCCGCGAGGCGGAGATGCGCAAGGCCCGCCAGTGGTGGATGAACGAGTTTTTCCCGCAAAGCGCCAACGACTTCCTCAAGGTTGCATCGGCATTCGGCATGCAGGAGAACGCCTGGTTGCGCCAAGTGAGCGGTTATTGGGGCATCGTGACTTCATTCGTGCTCGCCGGGGTATTGAATGAAGAGCTGTTTCTGCAGCCAGGTTTTAGCGGCGAGCTTTTCGTGATGTACGCAAAGCTCCACCCATTCGTGAAAGAGTTGCGCGAAAAACTCGACGATCCTGAGTTTTTTCTCAACGTGGAAAAGGCCGTCACCCGCACCAAGTGGGGACGGAACCGACTGCAATTCATGATCAAGCGTATCGACATGATGCGCCAGAAGATTGCTGCGGCAAAAGCAGCCAGCAGGTAGTGAGCCATGGCCAGCGTCTAACCTTTCTCCAGCAGATCATCTGTTATGCTACTCGGTTGTGCGAATGATCTGGTGGTTTCTGATCCTGGGTGTAAGTACTCTGGTCGTGGTGTGCGTTGCCATTGCGTTGTACATGCGGCTGCGCCGTCATTTGCAGGAAGCTCACGCGGCGCGAGGGGAAAGCTCCAGTGAGGCTGAGCGCGAGCGCCGGGCAGGTGAGATCGAACATTGAAACTCTGGTTCGGAGATACTTTATGGCAAAGTCGTTGATGCATCTGAGCCGCGATTTCGGCGGGCGGCAGGAATATGCCGTTGTCTCTGACGGCGTGCGCGACCTCGCCTTTGTAGTCGGCGGCAGCTTGCTGGTGGCGTTGTGCGCACGCATTACGCTGCCCTTGCCTTTTACGCCCGTACCATTAACAGTCCAGAACTTCGGAGTGCTGTTGGTTGGCTTGCGGCTGGGCAGCCGGCGCGGATTCGCGGCGCTGGCGCTTTATCTGGCCGAAGGTGCCATGGGACTGCCGGTGTTCAGCCCGACTGGCGTGGGCGGAGTGGCGCAGTTGTTTCACGGCGCAACCAGCGGATTTTTGCTGATGTATCCCCTGGTGGCCTGGATCGCAGGATACGTGATGGAGCGTGGCCGCAAGAGCTTCGCGCGCGCCGCGATCGGGGGCCTTCTTGGCGAACTGGCATTGTTCCTTGGAGGTCTGAGCTGGCTCGCCGTACTAACCCACTCGGTGGCGCAAGCTTTCCGCTGGGGACTTTATTGGTTTGTGTTCGCGGAAGTGATCAAAGTGTTGATGGCCGCAGCAATTGCCGCGCGATGGCAGCAGCTGCGGGGGCACAAGCTCATTTAGCTCTTAGCCGTTGGCTGTATCATTCCGCGTTCGCGTGAACACGACATGCTTTTTCCAGCTAAAAGCTAGAGGCTCATAACTACGAGCTTCCTTGGAGTTCAGCGATGACAGTGGTTTCCGAGCAAGAAACGAAGCAGTCTAACGCCGATTCTTCAGCGAGATTGCGCGAAATCACTATCGCGCATAGTCCCGATTCCGACGATGCGTTCATGTTCTACGGGCTGGCGACGAATAAAGTTCGCGTCCCGGGACTGCGCTTCACGCATACCCCTTGCGACATCGAGACGCTCAATCAGAAATCGCGCGAGGGCGTTTACGATGTGACCGCCATTTCGTTTCATGCCTATCCTTATATTCAGGATTTGTATGCCCTCATGTCATGCGGAGGCAGCGTAGGCGAAGGCTACGGACCGATGATAGTCTCGCCGCGTTCGTTCACTCCCGCGGAAATCAAAGAAAAACGCATCGCCGTTCCCGGCACACTGACAACCGCGTATCTTGCGCTACAGCTCTTCGCTCCCGGAATCGAAACCGAGGTTGTGCCGTTCGATCAGATTATTCCGCAGGTGCGGGAGGGCAAATATGAAGCGGGGCTGATTATTCACGAAGGGCAATTAACTTACGACAAAGCGGGACTGCATCGCATTGTCGACCTTGGCCGCTGGTGGCAGAAAATGACAGGATTGCCATTGCCGCTGGGAGGCAACGCCGTTCGGCGCGCGCTTGGCCCGCAACTGATGGCCACCGTAACCAATGCTCTGCGCGAGAGCATTCAGTATGCGCTCGATCACCGCGAAGAAGCATTGTCTTATGCCATGCAATTTGCCCGCGATCTTGATACGCCCACGGCGGATCGCTTTGTCGGAATGTATGTGAACGAGCGCACACTGGACTACGGTCCGGATGGACGCGAGGCTGTCGCGCGGTTGTTGGATATGGGACATAAGGCGGGGGTCATCGGGCCGGAAGCAAGGGTGGATTGGGTGTGATGAAGCTTCCAGCTTTTAGCTCGTGGTGCGTACCCTGCACGTTCCGAATCGTTGAGGTTGAAGTGTTTCGCAGAGTCCCCCCGAAATTCAGCCAACAGCTAAAAGCCAAGAGCTAAGAGCTTGCCTTCCCAAACCCTTCTCATCGACGCCGACGACACCCTCTGGGAAAATAACGTCTATTTCGAGCGCGCCATCGAAAAATTTATTTCGTTTCTCAATCATCACGAATTTTCTTCCGAGCAAGTGCGTGAGGTTCTGAACGATGTGGAGCGCGAATGCATCGTCAAGCACGGCTACGGCCTGCACAGTTTTTCGCACGCCCTGGTGGATACGTTCGAGCGGCTGAGTCCGCGGCCGGTTACCCCGGAGTTACATGTGCAAATCGTCGGCTTCGCGCGCACCATTGAAAATCATCCCATTGAAATGCTGCCGGAGGTCCCGGAAACGCTAGAGTATCTTTCGGCCCGCCACAAACTCATTCTTGTGACCAAGGGCCATCATGCCGAACAAAGCGGAAAAATCGAGCGCTCGAGATTGAAGAATTTTTTTGCCGCTACGGAGATTGTCTCGGAAAAGAATGCCGCGACCTATCGATCGTTGATGAAGAAACACGAGTTCGTTTGCGATTGCACGTGGATGGTCGGCAACAGTCCGAAGTCGGATATCAATCCCGCACTGGCGGCGGGATTGCACGCGGTTTTTGTGCCCCACGGCGACACTTGGATTCTGGAGCATGAAGAACTGGCAGCCGCCCCTGCGCCACAGCGATTGTTAATTGTGGGAAAGTTTGCCGAGCTCCGGGAACATTTTTAGTTCTCAGATCGCATCGCGACGCCGGCTATGTCACAAAGCCCTCACATCGCAGTCCCTCCCATGTCATCCCGGCCACAGCGAGGGATCTCGGTTTTCGCCGCGAGCAAGCACAGCGCGTCACGCCCAGCAAGACCCCGATTCCGCGGTTACTCGGGATGACAACTGAGGCAAGGACGAGTGAGAGACGCCTGCCTAAGAAGTAGCGGCACGGAATTCCACTTCCATCCGCACCAAACTAACCAACAAGCAAGCCTCGCTGTGCCGTGTGCATCATGCTACGCTCAATTTGTTCGGCGCTTTTTCTGCACACTTCGTGGCCGTGGAGACCCATACTTTCCGCCGGCTGTTGCGCACCGTAGAGGCTCTCTCCGATCTGGGGCCGGAGCTGACGGCAGAGCGCGATTTTTCCGAAGCCTCACGACGAATGCTCGCGGCTGTGATGGAAGCTGCCGGTGCCAATGAAGGCGCGCTTTTCATTTTCAACGATAAGCCCACCATGCTGACTTCAGTAGCGGCGCGGGGATTCGCCATGCTGCCCGAGCCGGCCTTTATTCCGCTTCTGCCCAAACATACGCACGCACTGAGTGCAGCGCGTGGACCAATCGTGCTGAATTCCTCCACCTATTCCATTTTTCTCAGCTCGAACGGCAATGTTGCACCAGAGCTTTTCAAGTGTCTGGCGCCGCTCAAAGCGGCGGGAAAATTAGCGGGAGTGGTGGCGCTGGGAAGGCGGCCGGGCGATGCTCCCTACGAAGACGCCGAACTCAACGCCATGGAGTTGCTGTGCAGCTATGTCGGCCTGGCGGTGCAGAATCACCAGCTCTCGCAAACTCTGGCGCAGCGCGTCACGGAAAATTTGCGCTTGATGGCTTCCCTACACGGCTTTTATGACACCGCGCTGGAAGCCTTCGCCACGGCCATCGATGTGAAGCACGTCAACATTCATGGCCATTCGCTGCGCGTGGGGCGCTATGCGGCAGCGATCGGCGAAGCCATGGGGTTCGAGGCCGGCGAAGTGGCCGCGCTGCGCAGTGCGGGATATCTGCACGACATTGGCAAGGTTGCGGTCGATCGTCGCCTGTTCGGCAAGCCCTCGGCGCTGGACCCAGAAGAGTTCCGCGAAATG
>JASIKQ010000241.1 GCA_030049565.1 Candidatus Sulfotelmatobacter sp. | reverse complement strand
AGTGACAGATGCGATTTCGCGCGATCCACGAATTGCGGTGCGGCGGGAGGAAGTGACGCGAATTGACGAGGGTGCTGAGTATATGACTGTGATCGCCAGCGGACCGCTGACTTCAGACGCGCTGGCCGGGGAAATTGCGCGGCTGAGTGGGAGCTCAGCGGTTAAAGCAACTGCTCGCGATCCGCATTTGTATTTTTATGACTCGATCAGTCCCATCGTGGAGGCGGATTCGATCGATAAATCGCGCGTTTACATGGCGGCACGCTATGACAAGGGATCGGCGGATTACATCAACTGCCCGATGACCCGCGACGAGTATGATTCCTTCTACGATGCGTTGTCAGCGGCGGAATCGGTGGAAGAACGAGATTGGGAGAAGTTGAACTATTTTGAGAGCTGTTTGCCCATCGAAGAGATTGCGCGACGTGGGAAGGATACCTTGCGCTTTGGGCCGATGAAGCCAGTTGGGTTGAGGGATCCGCGGACCGGCAAGACGCCGTATGCCGTGGTGCAGTTGCGGCAGGAAAATTTGCGCGCAGATTCCTACAATCTGGTCGGATTTCAGAATCATTTGAAGTTTGGTGAGCAGGCTCGGGTGCTGCGACTGATCCCGGGTCTGGAGAATGCGCGCTTTCTGCGCTACGGGCAGATTCATCGCAATACGTATATCAATGGCCCGGCGCTGTTGAGAGAGACGTTGCAGATGAAAGCTCACCCTCGCGTGCTTTTTGCCGGGCAGATTTGCGGAGTCGAGGGGTATGTGGAATCGATTGCGACGGGACTGCTGGCGGGAATGCAAGCCGCTGCACTCGTGTGGGGGGATGATCCGGTGCCCGCGCCGAGAGCTTCGGCGTTTGGCTCACTGACCCATTATGTGACTCACGCGGACGCGAACCATTTTCAGCCGGCGAACATTACGTTCGATCTGTTGCCTGCGTTGGACAAAAAGATTCGCGACAGGAAAGATCGCCACCGCACGCAGTGCGAACGGGCGCTGCGCGCGTTCGACGAGTGGTTAGAACGGACCAAAACGAGAGGGATGAAAGAGGCAATTGCGGAGACGCCGCCAATGGCGATGGAAAACGCGCAGAAATGCATCCCATAACTCAAATCGAGGTTCGGCTCGGGGAGCCGACGGATGCGCTGGCGATCGCCGACGTTCTGTACCGGTCGTTTTTCGAGTTCAAGTCTCTTTATACTGAGGGTGGTTTCGCGGCTACGGTGCTGCGTGAGGATCAAATTCTGGAGCGGATGAATGAAGGGCCAATCTGGGTTGCGATGCGGCAGAGAGCCGAAATCCCAAAAATCGGTAATCGGAACCGTGGCTGCGGTGGTAAAAGGTGAATCGGTTTACATTCGAGGAATGGCCGTTGTTCCCGAGGCACGCGGTTCGGGAACGGGGTCAAGACTGCTGCAACAGGCCGAGGAATGGGCGCGAAACCAAGGATACGCGCGGTTATTTCTGAGCACAACGCCGTTTCTAGACTCTGCAATTCGCTTGTATGAACGATTCGGCTTTCGCACGAAGGCCGATGGTCTTCACGACCTTTCCGGCACGCCTCTGCTGACGATGGATAAAAATCTTGTTGGTTAACTGGCCGGCCTGCGCTGCCGTCATCACCGATCATTTTTCTTTGCAACATTCCACTGCAAAAATCCGTATCTAAGAGTTGGGCAAATCGCGCGCGGGGGTTACTTTCCGCGCGAGGCCGCGTCCAATCAGAGAAACATCTATGAGTCTCGCCGATCTTTTCAGGGACGTTTTCAGGACGCTGTGGGCGCACAAATTGCGCGCTTTTCTCACCATGTTCGGAATCGCCTGGGGAATCGTATCGATCGTGTTAATGGTGGCGGCGGGAGAAGGTTTGAGGAAAGGACAAGAAGAGCAATCGAAGACGCTCGGCAAAGACGTGATGATCGTCTTCCACGGGAGAACCAGCCTTCAGGCAGGCGGAACTCATGCTGGACGGCTGGTGCACTGGGATGATTCAGATTTACCCGCAGTCCAATCGGACACCCCAGATTGTCAATACACGATTCCGGAACTCGAGCAAGAAACGGTTCTGGCACACAGCAATTTCAATAATGCGTCATTTGAGGTGACCGGCTCGTATCCGCAGTTCGCATTAGTCCGCACCTTGGATGTTGGTCAAGGCCGATTCTATGACTGGGACGACATGCGCGACGCGAGACGTGTCGCGTTTCTGGGATCGGACGCGGCCAAGCAATTATTTCCCGGACGCAATCCCGTTGGAGACAACGTTTATCTCAACGACTTTCCTTATATCGTCATCGGCGTAATGCAGAAGAAAAAACAGGATTCCAGCTATGACGGGTGGGACGTGAACAAGATTTTTATTCCGTTTTCCGCCATGCGCCGTGACTTCCCCGATAAGCCGCCGGGAACCCCGACGACCTTCGATCAATTATTAGTCACTCCGAAATCCGTGGATCAACACGAGGCCTGCAAACACGAAGTGCGCGTGGCGCTGGCGCGCATGCACCGCTACGATCCGAACGATAAAGAGGCTTGCCCCATCTGGGATACGGTGCAGGAGGCGCAAGCCTTTAAGACGATGACCGACGGCATGAAGTATTTTCTGGGCGCAGTAGGCATTGTAACGCTGCTGCTGGGCGGAATCGGGGTGATGAACGTGATGTTAGTTGCGGTACGCGAACGCACGCGTGAAATTGGCGTGCGCAAAGCGATCGGCGCGCCCAGCAAGGTGATCTTGCACCAGTTTTTTGTGGAGGCGCTGATCATTGCCTTTGTCAGCGGAGGCATCGGATTGGGCGCGGCGTTCGGATTTTGCGCGCTGGTGAATCTACTTCCCATGCCCGATTTCTTCGCCGGACTGATTCCCGACTGGACTTCAGGTCTGATCGCGACCGGCCTGCTCGGTACGATTGCCGTGGGAGCAGCGATGTATCCGGCGAAAAGAGCGGCGTCGATTGATCCGATCGAGGCTTTGCGATATGAGGCGGGAGGATAAAGTGGCTGCGGGCTGCGAGCGGGCTAGGAGCCTCGAGGCTCAAGGCCGGACACGGAAAAAACAAGAGGCTTCTCGCTCACTCGGGGCCCGCAGTTCGTAGCTTTCTTATGTTATTCGAAATCATTATCGAAGCCTGGGTCGCGCTGAAGCGGAACCTTACGCGCAGCTCTCTCACCATGCTCGGGATCGTGTGGGGCATTGCTACAGTCACGCTGCTCATCGCTTATGGCAGCAGTTTTCGCAGCGTTCTCGTCCACGGCTTTGATGCCTTCGGCAAGAGCGTAGTGATTGCGTGGCCGCAGCAAACGAGCGAGCAACCTGGTGGTCAGCGTGCGGGCAAGAAAGTGGTGATCGAGCAGGCCGACGTGGATATGATCAAGGCCACGGCTCCGCTGGTGAAGCATGTCTGCCGCGAAACCGTCACTCGTCCTCAGATTGCCTATGGCGACCGCACGGTTGGAACCGATCCCGTGCGCGGAGTCTGCCCTGAGTACGGAGAGATGCGCAACGAAGTGCCTGCCGAGGGACGCTGGCTCGACGCCACCGATGAACTCGAGCGTCGGCGAGTGATTTTTCTCGGGGGCCGCTTGAAAGAACAGTTGTTCAGCGGACGTCCAGCCGTCGGCGAAACTATCACCGTAGCCGGAGTGCGCTTTGCCGTCATCGGGGTGATGGCGCGCAAGATTCAGCTCAGTAACTATTTTTCCAGCGATGATGAATCATCCTGGATTCCCTATTCGACTGCAGGAGATTTGTGGAATACCCGTTACGCCAATGTGCTGGTATTCGAACCGATCGCACCGCAATTCGAGAAGAAAGCCATGGCACAGGTCTTGGCCGCGGTCGCCACTCGCCAGGGATTTTCGCCCACCGATCCCAAAGCCTTCCAGATGTTCGGGCGCGACGAGTTTCGTCCGATAATCGACGCGCTGACGATCGGCCTACAGGTGCTGCTCACTTTCATTGGAACGCTCACGCTGGGCATCGGCGGCGTGGGCGTAATGAACATCATGCTTGTCTCCGTCGATGAGCGCATCCGCGAAATTGGCTTGCGCCGGGCGCTGGGGGCGCGCAGGCAGCACATCAAGTTGCAGTTTCTGGCGG
>JASIKQ010000240.1 GCA_030049565.1 Candidatus Sulfotelmatobacter sp. | reverse complement strand
AAGTTCAAGAATGATTTGCGCAGCGCGCTCGGCGGGATGCTGTGGCGAGCTGTGTTCGCTCCCGCTTGCGGGAGCGCGCAGCAGCGATTTCACGCGGCGCAGCCCCACTAACATGCGGTCGCGTGCCGCACCATCGGGAAGAATTTGTCTGACGTGTGCGACGACGTTTGGTGCCGTAAATTCCTGCTGCACCAACTCCGGAACGATTTCTTCTCCAGCAATCAGGTTCACCATTGCGAATCTTGGCACCTTGATTCGAGGCTTGCCCAGAAGATAAGTGAGCGGCGAGACACGGTAGATCATTACAAATGGTGTGTCCATCATCGCGGCTTCGACTGTCGCGGTGCCGCTGGCGATGATGCCCGTGCGCGAGTGATAGAGAGCAGGAAGGGATTCGGGGACGAGGATGACCTTACAGCTGCCGATCAATCTCCGCAAGAAACTGCGATCGAGAGTGGGCGCTACCGGCAGAACAAATTCATGCTCGTTTCCCAACTGAGCCGCGGCCTCGAGAATAGCGGGCAGATTCATGCGGACTTCTTTCACACGGCTGCCGGGCATGAGGGTGATCCAGTGTTTCGCAGCATCGAGGCCGTTTTGTGCCGCATAATCGCTGCGTGAAATCGTAGGGGCAGGCAATTCCGCGAGAGGATGGCCAACAAATGTCGCATCCACTCCGCGCTCGCGATAGAAGTTTTCTTCGAACGGAAAAATCACCAGCGCTTTGTCGACATACTTGCGCAGGAGCTTGACGCGTCCTTGCCGCCACGCCCAGAATTGCGGCGCGACATAATAAACGGTAGGCACGCCACGCTTTTTCATCTCCCGCGCCACGCGCCAATTGAAGGCCGGGGAATCGATCACGATGGCGAGATCCGGCTTATGCTTGTCGGCTTCGGCAATGAGCTTATGAAAGAGTCCGTAGATGTTCGGGAGATGGCTGAAAATCTCGGTGATGCCGACAACGGAGAGGTCTTTCGTGTCAACGATGGTCTCGCATCCCGCGGCGCGCATGCGCCCGCCGCCGACGCCGAAAAATTCGAGCCGACTCTTCGAGTCGGCCAGACGGCCCCATTCGACTCCCCGTCTCTCCGTTCCGGGTCGCTCAGGGCAGGCTTGGGCGGTTATCCCCACATGAGTTGTAGAGCTTTTCAGCGAGGAAGCCCGGCGCAGCGCCTCCATCAACTGCGCGCCGTACATTTCTCCTGAGGCCTCACCGGCCGAGATCAATATCCGCACGCTGCCATTGTAAGGGTTGAAGTCGCGGGCAGGAGTGCCCGCGCCACGGAATTCAGTTTCGCGTCAGGAAAATCAGTTTCACGCCGGAACGTTCTCTCTAGTGGGAGAGCTGCTCCTTCTGCGCGACAAAATTGTCCCGACACTGTTTTGCCGCCGCCAGCAACTGAGTGTACTCGGGAGAGCTGCGCAGGGGAGCGAGCATGGGAAATTTCTGCATCGCCAGATACGCGCAATAGTGTCCCTCGATGGCACTCTTGAGAAGGCGCAAAGCGGAATCCTTTTCGCCGCAAAAGGCGAGGTCCGAGGCAGCCCAGAATCTGTTCTCGGAATCAGGATTGCTCAGCAGCATTGGCTCGATCTTTAGCAGTTCCTGGTTCTCTTCTGTCGAGGGCGGCTGTGCCGGCGATGATCGCGCCAGGCATGCGGTGTAAAACGCCCTACGATAGCGCGGGGTTGTTTCCTTAAGCGCCTCTCGTGCTTCTTCCAGTTTGCCCTCGCTCATCAGGAAGCGCACCGTGTTCCCAGTTACCCAGTCTGAGCCTGCGTCCAGGCGCAGGAAATCTCTACCCCGCTCATGGTTACCCATCTCCAGGAAAGCAAACGAGCAGGAGCGAAACATGTAGTTGCCAGGGTCGAGCGAAAGCGCGGTTTCGCACTCGTGCGCCGATTCGTCGAGCAGGCCGGCGTAGCGCAGAACATACCCTACTGCAAAATGGCCCATGGCGTTGCCCGGCTGGCGCTTCACGAAATCATGAGCGTCCTGATACGCCTTAAGCAAATCGCCGCGTTCTACGTGATTGGTGGAGAGCAAGCTCGCCGCTTCTCCGAGGTTGGGGTCCAGGGCCACGGCCTTTTCGAGGGCTGCATTTGACTTTTGGAACATAGCCTCGCCGCCGTCGGAGTATTGCGAGTCGTAGTAATAGCGATGTCCCAGTTTTGTCCACGCGGCCGCGTAGGTTGGATCGAGGCCGACGGCGCGCTCCAGCATGATGATGGCCTCTTTATTCGGTGCGGGGTCGTGCGGGATGGCAAGACTGCGCAGGTAGAGATCGTAGGCTTCTTCGTTCTTGGGGCGCGTTCCGCTCTCGCCGGATGCGGTGGCCACGCCCAGCGCCGGAACCAATCCTTGGCGAACTTTGGCATCGATCTGGCTGCGCATGGCAATCATGTCAGGCGCCGACGCCGACATTGTGTCGCGCCACAGCGTACGGTTGTTAGCAACGTCCACGGCCTCCAGCGTGATCTGCAGATGATCGCCTTCTTTCAAATAATGCCCGGTCACCACGTTGCTGACATGCATTTCATTTCCTGCCTGTTGCACGTCGATGCTTGGGCCTGAGTATTTGCTGGTGGTTGCGAATGGGCGGATCGATAAGGAGTGCACATAGCTCAGCGCGGTTGCGATCTCGTCGGGCAGGGCAAGGCCAAGGTAATCGATGCTCTTGTCAGGACCCATGTTCTGGAAGGGAAGAATCGCAACCGTCGTCGGACCGGTTGACTTGAAACCGGGCGTGGCTGCGCGTTTTGATTGCCAGAAGTAGACCGCCAGCGCGATCACGGCCAGCACGCCAACGATGGCCGCAACTTTTGTGTACGCGTGTCTCTGGGCCTGCGCTGCCATCGCTCCGCTAATGTGGCTCGCGCTCGCGGACGAGGCTGCTGCAATGCCGCTGGGGGCACTCAGCGGAGCAGGGCTGCTCGAGCTCGCCATCGGCAATTCACTGGCAACGCTTGCTGGCTCGCTCGCGCTCGCCACAGGTGACGGCGTCCGGCCGGTGTCCGTATCCCGCTTGAGGCGCTGCAAATCGCTGCGCATTTCGGACGCATGCTGGTAGCGCAGGTTCCGGTCTTTTTCTAGCGCCTTGCTGATGATGTCTTCCAATCGAGGAGGGATCTCGTGGTTCAGCCGTAGAGCCGGCACCGGGGCGCGGTTCATGATGGCTTCGCAGATTACCGCGGAGCTTTCGCCGTGGAAGGGCACGTCGCCGGTAGCCATCTCATAGAGTACGGCGCCGAAGGAAAACAGGTCGGTGCGCGAGTCCAGTTCGCGCGCGCGGACTTGCTCCGGCGACATGTAGGCGACGGTGCCAACCATGGTGCCGGGACTGGTCAGGTTGGGGTCATCCATGGTCTGCATGTTGGCCGCTGCAGGATTCGTCGGAGAACTTGCCTGAGCTGTAACCTTTGCCAGGCCGAAGTCGAGAATCTTGGCGTGGCCGCGCTTGGTGAGAAAAATGTTGGCCGGCTTGATGTCGCGATGAACAATGCCTTCAGAGTGGGCGGCATCGAGCGCATCGGCGATTTCGGTCGCCACCGTGAGCAAGGTGTCGAGGTCGAGCGGCCGTCCGCCGATGGCGTGCTTGAGGGTCACGCCATACAGGTATTCCATGGCAATGAAGGCTTGACCTTCATGCTCGTCAATTTCGTAGATCGTGCAGATATTGGGATGGTTCAGCGCAGAGGCCGCCTGCGCCTCGCGCTGAAACCGGGCCAGGGCCTGCGGGTCTTTGGCCACGGCGTCGGGCAGAAACTTCAGGGCGACGAAGCGGTGGAGTTTGATGTCCTCGGCCTTGTAGACAACGCCCATGCCGCCCCCGCCGAGCTTCTCAACAATCCGGTAGTGCGAGACGGTTTGGTTGAGCATTGGCAAGAATGCTAGTGGTTGAGGGCGGGCGAGTCAATTCTTCCGCGGAAGGTCAGGCTGAAGTGGGTAGACTGAGAGCGAAGGAAAAATTGCTATCTTCAGGCTAACCATTTATCCGCAACCGCGGTCTAAGTAATTGGCAGCGGCTCTTTTATCGGCCTTTGCCCCGGGATACGCGTTTTCCCAAACCACGAATCCAGTCTCGGCAGTTCAGGTCCGAAATCGAGGGGAACAAACCGGATTTTGCTTGCGTACTAGGAAGTGAGGCGAGTAGACCGTACTCGCAGGTCGCATCAGGAGGCCATCGTGAACGGCAACGGCAATCATAAGAAGAAGCGGCGCAGACTGGCAATCTGGATCACCGTCGCGGTAGTACTCGTTCTGGTCATCGCCGGCGGAGTCTTCGCCGCCACCCGCGGCGGCACTAAAATCGACCCCTCCAAGCTGGCAAAAGTTGAACGCGGCGATCTGGCCAAGAGCGTGGTCGCGACCGGCAAGGTTACGCCGATCACCAAGGTCGAGGTCAAATCGAAGGCCAGTGGTATCGTGAAAAAGCTGTACGTGGATTATGGCGATCGCGTCAAGCAAGGCCAGTTGCTCGCCCAGCTGGATAAAGTCGAGATCGAAGCGCAAGTGGCGCAGTCGCGCGCGGCACTGGAAGCTGCTCAGGCCAATCTCAATAGCTCGCAGGCCGACTACGAGCGAGCCAAAGTCGATGCCGAAGGCCCGGACGTTCCTCTGCTCAAACGCGCCTATGATCGCGCCGAGGGCATGGCGAAAGATGGTGTGGTTTCCGCTTCGCAACTCGACGACGCCGAGAAGAATTACGAAATGTCCTTAAACAAGCAGAATGTCGCCAAAGCGCAGGTAACCGTGCTCAAAGCCAAGATCGAGCAGGCGAAAGCGCAGGTATCGCAGGATCAGGCGAATCTCAAGCAGCTCGAAGAGCAGCTCAGCTATACCGACATCGTTTCTCCCATCGATGGCATCGTGCTCTCGCGCGACGTCGAAATGGGGGACGCAGTCAGCTCCATTCTCGTCCTCGGTTCCTCGGCTACTCTGGTCATGACTCTCGGTGATACCAGCGAAGTCTATGTCAAAGGCAAAGTCGATGAGAGCGACATCGGCAAGGTCTATCTCGGCCAGCCCGCGCGCATCAAGGTCGAATCGTTTAAGGACAAAACTTTCTACGGCAAGGTCACCAAGATTTCTCCCATGGGCGTCGAGAAGGACAATGTGACTACGTTCGAAGTTCGCGTGTCGATCCAGAATCCCGGCGGAGAACTCAAAGCCGAGATGACGGCTAACGCGGAAATCATTTTAGAAGAGCACAAGAATGTGCTTCAGATTCCCGAAGGCGCGATCATCTACGATAAAGATAAAAAGGCCTCAGTAGAGATTCCGAATCCAAAAGCCAAAGACGGCAAGCAAAAGGTTGCCGTCAACATCGGCATCTCCAATGGGGCAAAAACCGAGGTTCTCAGCGGTCTAAAAGAAGGCGATCAGGTAGTCCTTCAGTAGTAGAAGCGGCGCGGCGGTTTGAATTGTCATTCCGGGCGAGCGCTTTCTGCGAAGTGAGGAATCTGGGCGAGCCGCGCGAAAGGACGCGTTCTGTGCTCCACAAGAATCGCGTGCTTGGCTCGCTTTCCTATTCGCGACCCACTACCGAATTCTTACTTTTGGAGCGAACACTATGAACAACGATCAATCTCCCTGCATCCGCCCATTCTTTCTCGCGATCGCCCTGCTTCTTGCCTCCACGCTCGCGCTGGCCAATACTCCCCAAGGCACCTTCGACAAAACTTTCCAGGTCACCGGCCCGGTTGATCTCGAAGTCCTCACCCGCTCCGGAGACATCACCGTGCGCAGCGGGCCCGCGGGCACAGTCTCGATTCACGGCAAAATTTTCGTCGGCGACCGCTGGTTCACCGGCAACCGCCGCTCTGACGTCGCCGAGATCGAACAGCATCCGCCCATCCGCCAGGAGGGCAACAGCATTCACATCGACTACGTCAACATGCACGACATTTCCGTTGACTACGAGATCACCGTTCCCGCCGATACCAGCGTTCGCACGCACAGCGGCTCCGGAGACCAAACCATTGAAGGTCTCCACGGCAACGCCGATCTGCAAAGCGGCTCCGGAGACATGCGGCTCGCGCGCCTGACCGGTGAAATCCGCATCCAGACCGGCTCCGGCGATGTGCGCGCGCACGATATTTCCGGGCCGGTGCGCGGCGGCGCGGGCAGCGGCGACATCGAGATTGAAGAAACTGCCGCGGGCGATATCGACCTGCACACCGGCTCCGGCAGTATTAACGCTCGGGGCATTCAAGGCGCGTTCCGCGGCGATACCGGCAGTGGCGACGTCACCGCCGAAGGCAAGCAAACTGGGGCGTGGGAAATCCGTACTGGATCGGGCAACGTGCACGTGCGCCTGCCCCATGACGCCGCCTTCGACGCTAACATTCAAACCAGCTCCGGCAGCATCGATGTCGACGCGCCGATCACCACCACGGTGCAAGGCCGGGTCAACGACAGCCGCAAGCAAATTGTGGGCAAAGCCCGCGGCGGAGGCCCGCTGCTCACGCTGCGCACGGGATCGGGAGATATTCACATCGAATAAGCGGCTGGAGGAAGTGGCCGCGCGAATGCGTAAGCGCCACCTTAAAGATTTGCCATTCCGAGTCATGGCGAAGGCTTCGGAAAAACCCGGTCGAGCCGCCTTACGCCGCCCCTTTCAGCAGCAACGAGTGGTACAGCTCCAGCTTTGGCTTCTGAAAGTAATATGCCGAGCCGGCAAGGTACAGACGCCACATGCGGTATTTGACTTCCCCGACCAGGCGCTTCGCTGCCTCTTCCTGCTGCTCCAGGCGGCGCAGCCAGGCGAGCACCGTGAGCCGATAGTGTTCGCGTAGGTTCTCCACCTCCTGTACTTCGAATCCAGCCGATTCCGCGTGTCCCAGCAGCTTGGAAATGGTCACCAATTCGCCATCCGGAAATATATAGAGATCGGTGAATGCGGGTTGAGTGTCGCGCCGATTCGCGGCCCGCGCGATTCCGGAGTTCAAGAACAATCCACCGGGTCGCAGCAGACGAAAAACCTGCCGGAAATATTCCGGCAGCTTCTCTTCACCTACATGCTCGACCATTCCGATGCTGACAACTTTGTCAAAGTTCTCTGCCCGGTCGAGATCACGGTAATCGAGCAGACGTACAGTGCAGCGATCCGCCAATGCGTCTTCAGCGATGTGCGCTTGCGCCCATTTCAACTGCTCTTGGCTAAGCGTGATGCCCAGCGCGGTCACGCCATAATTACGCACGGCATGGCGGATCAGCCCTCCCCAGCCGCAGCCAATGTCGAGCAGCCGCTCACCGGCTTTCAGCTGCAGCTTGCGGCAAAGGTGGTCGAGCTTTTTCTCCTGCGCGCTTTCGAGGCTGTCGTCCGGGTGCTCGAAATATGCGGCAGAATATTGCATCTCGTTATCAAGCCACAGAGCGTAGAAATCATTCGAGACATCGTAGTGATAGCCGACAGCCTGCCTGTCGCGCTGCTTTGAGTGCAGCTCGCCGCGCAATCGAACTACTCCGGGCTCAAGCGGCACGCTCCTGGCCGTGGGCATCGTGAGAGCCATACCCATCAAGCGCAGTTTTTCACCTCTCGTCCATTTCTTCTCGATCAGGTAATCGGCCAGCGCGAAGATCGCCGCCATGTCGCCCTGAATGTCGAAGTCGCCGCAGCAATACGCCTCGGCGAGCGCGACCTGACGATTGGAGGAAAAAGCCGCCGTCTTCAAGACCTCGGGATTGTTAATCTTCCAGGTGAAGAGGGGAAGAAGGTTCTTCTCCGCAGGCCAGCGCGTTCCGTTCCAGAACTCGACCGCAAAATCGCGGGGATGAAAATCGGAGAGCAGCGACTGAACAAAATTAAGAGCTCTCGCGCCGGGCTCTTGTTGTACCTTCCAGGTTCTTGCGGCCATACGTTCGGCAGGCGCGGCCTGCCGGCTTTCCTAGCTGTTATTTGGATTCACCTCGGGAGGTTGCGGTTTCAAGTTGCGAGCAGATTCAGCGGTTTACATCAAGCTCTGAGGGGACATGAAGTCCCGGGAAAAGCCTGTAAACGAGCCCTCCCGCAAAAACGACGAGTCAAACCACGCCGGACAAATGAGAGTTCCAACCTACGGTTTTTGCTCACCCTCAGCCTTCGGCTTGGCCAGAGAGCGAACGTAGTTCACCAGATCCCAATTCTCCTCGGTTTTGACACGCGGCCCCTCTGGCGGCATATCCTGATGGCCGTTCTTAATGATGTAGAAGATGTCGCCATCGGTGCGGTCTTTCAACGTAGTTGGATCGGTGAAGTCGGCGATTTGCAACTTCATATCTTTGGCCAGGTCGCCTTTGCCGTCGCCATTGGCGCCGTGGCACATGGCGCAATCAATGGTCCACCACTTTTTGGCACGCGCAATCGACTCCGGCGACGGCTTGACCGGATTGGCCTGCTTCGCCGCCTCAGCCGGAATGGCGGCATAAGCGGTTGATGCTGTCTTCTGCGTGGTTGGCGGCTGCTGCGCCGCATGCAGCGCCGCGAGAAAGAAAGTTACGAGGAAGAGTATTGCGAGTCGGGACACAATGATT
>JASIKQ010000239.1 GCA_030049565.1 Candidatus Sulfotelmatobacter sp. | reverse complement strand
AGGCGGAGGGAAGGATCTCGCGTGTAACGGCACAGGGGCACTGGAATGACGCCGCGACGAGAACCTCGAACTGAGAGGCTACCGGCCGCAAATTGAGTCGTTGCCGTGCGCCCGCATCCGCTATAATTCTGGAGTAGTTCTTGCCGCAGCTTCTTCCTCGGCGACATCCGCGCCCTTAGCTCAGTTGGATAGAGCGTCTGGCTACGAACCAGAAGGTCGGGAGTTCGAATCTCTCAGGGCGCGCCATTCCTTCTCTTCCTCCTCATTCACATCCTTTGCGCTCCAACCAAATCACTCCGGCGCGACGCGCTAAGTTCGAGATCACCCCGGCATTTTCATGCGGGCCGCCGAGCAACGTCGCGCTGTAAAGATTCCGACTGTATGCGTAATTAAGCGAACGCGGCGAGAAACGCCGGCGAAAACAAAAGAGCGTCCCGGAACTCTGATGAGTCGCGGGACGCTCGAACAGCCCTCCCCCAGAACTGCTCACCAACAAAGGTACCTCCCCCTGACGCTTTCGTGAAGTGCACTACCGTGCCATGCCATGGCACGTTCGGGCTATTGATTTCGGAAATCCCCGGCTTCCGCATGGGCGGTAAACGCAAAAGCCCCGTATTAGTGTGCAGGGCTTTGCAGTTTCATTTTGACACGACGGCTTCGAACAAGCGACAACCCAAGGTAAATCAGTAGCTTGCGTCCTATTCAGGTTTGGCCCCCAGGGTGCACCCAATGCTATCGCGGATACAGGCCTGGCCTCCGAAAGTGGAGGCCTGAAGCCTCTCTACACATCTCAAATTGGGTTCCTTTAGGAGGAAGTGGTCATGAAGCGGATAGTTTTCACAGCCCTACTCGCCCTCGCCTTACCTGTAGCGGCATTTGCGGGAAACGTGGATATCGCAAATGCCGGTGGCACGCTCTCTGGCAGTGATGCAGGCCTGACTCTTTCAGGTTCTGAGATAACACAAGTGGGATCAATTCAGGGAAACCTTGGCTCCCTGAGCTTTACCACGGGCACCTTTAATTTGGGCTCTGGAAGCTTGCAAGCTGGCGGTTATTTCAACAGCGGGGGCAGCTTTACGATCACGACCAACGGCACGGGTGGCTTACCGAACGGAACGCTGTTCAGCGGCACATTCACCGGTCTTACTTATTGGACAGCAGAGCCGGGCTGCGATGGCAGGCACTCGGTTTGCTACAACTTGTCCGGCACGGTTTCAGGCACCTGGTACAACGGACGGACAGTGAGCGGGGTTAACACCGAGATCACAATGAACGCGGGCAAGAACGGCTTCATGGGCTCGGTGCCCGTCTTTAGCGGCGACACGGGGATCAGCACGGTTCCCGAGCCTAGCACGCTTGGGTTGTTGGGGACGGGCCTGGTCGGTTTGGCCGGGGCGATTCGCAGAAAATTGAAAATCTGAATTCCTTCTATCCGCTTGACAACAGCCCCGCGCATTGCGGGGCTTTTATTTTGCTGACCCTCGCGTTGGCACTCTGCGGCGCATGACCGATTACGGCGGTAACCCACCAGCCGGGATTACCGTTGACCACCTCTCCAGCACCTCCTTACATTCTCGACAGGGGGTCCTATGAAGGACATTCACGAAGTATTGCGGCAGAAGCAGACCAAGTACGCCCAACTGGGAAAGCAGATTGAGATGCTCCAGCAAGCGGCAGAGAAGCTGCGGGAAGTGGCTCCCCTGCTCGCCGAGAATGATGAAGACGACAACGCGGTTTTGACCGAAGTCGACGAGGCTTCGCCCTCGTCTGAGGCTATGGCAGCAAAAGCGGGTGCGGCAAATACGGGTTCTTCCAAGGCCACTCGGCCCACCGCGCCGCGCTGGCCGTAATCTCGCCTTGGCGGGCGGGGAACGCCGTTATGAATCTTCTGACGCTGGTGGTTTCCAGTGACGACTCCGCTTCCGAAATCCTGAGCCGGGTTCTTCCCGCCTCGGGCATCGCCGTGGAGCGTCTCAGCGATCTCGCCACGGCTCTCAGCCGGATTCGGGGACAGTGTTTCGATGCCTTCATCATCGACTTTGAAGATCCGAAATCGGCTTCAGCAATTTTCGATGAGGCTTGCCGACTGAATTCAGGACACCCTCCTATCACCATTGCTCTGGTCCCCGATCCGGCGATGGTTCGCAACATTCTGAGCAGCGGAGCACATTTCGTTCTTTACAAACCTCTTTCAGATGCGACCGCCAAGGCTGGCCTGCGCGCTGCGGTTGCCTTGTTGAAACGAGAGCGCCGCCGCGCCCATCGGGTCACCGTGCAGGCTCCGGTTGTACTCACGCTTCCTGAAGGGCGCATTGCAGAGGGCATTCTTCTTGACTTGAGCGAAACCGGGATGGATGTTCTTTTAGCGGAGCCGCAGGCTACGGGAGCGCTATTAAAGTTTACCTTCAACTTGCCCGACGGAACCCTCGAAATCGATGCGCAGGGCCAGGTTGCGTGGGCTCTTCCAAATGGCCAAACCGGCGTACGATTCCTCGAGTTGGAAGAAGCCACCAAGGCGCAGCTTCATGCATGGGTCCAGGCGGCGATGGTTCAGGGCGATGGCCCGGATGAGACCGTCAGTCATTGCAAGCTGACTGACCTGAGCCTCGGGGGCTGCTACGTGGAAAGCGATTCGCCGTTTCCGGAGCGTGCGCTGGTCGACCTTCGCCTTAGTACGCAAGAGATGGCGGTGCACACCGAAGGCATGGTTCGAGTGATGCACCCTGGGTTTGGAATGGGTGTGGAATTCCCTTCGCGCACGCCCGAACAGCGCGCGCAAGTGGCCAATCTGATCAGTTTTCTACGCACTTGTCCTGAAACCGCACCCGAATTGAGTGTTTCCCCGCGCGCACTGACCGCCGATCTGACCCAATTTGAAGAAGCTACAACTACCGAAGAAGCTCACGACTCGTCTTTTGAGGATATGCAAGATCCTCTGCTCGAGTTGCTTCGCCAGGGATCCGCACTACAGCAGGATGAATTTCTCGCGGAACTACGCCAGCAGCGCTCGGGCGAAACCGTGACGAGCTAGTAAACCGGTAATTCGGCACAGACTTCCGGGTTCGCTCCACCCTGCGTTCCACTTTTCTTCCATCCGTCCAAATCATGCAGAGAGTGAAGAACCCGCGCCCCGTCTCAAGCCCGGGTTCTTTCACTCTCCGTGGTCTGTTCCACCCAATGCGAGTACAGTAACTGACGGCCGTTGCGGCGTGGTTTCAGCCACGTTAATACTGCATTAAATCGAAGCCAGATTATGCACAGGCCGGCCGGGTAAGATTCCCAAAGCACTTTCACTTGGTCTCTACGAAATCAGGCAAGGGGCTTGTTAAGCGATTCTGCATCACGGGAAACAAGGGCAAGCTCAAACGCTGACTCCAAGGCGCCTCGCAGCTTTTTGACCGGTCTCCTCTGGACTCCACTGCTATCGATTTTCACCGCGGCCTTCGCAGTGGAGATTCCTTTTTTCTTCTTTCACGGCACTCCCTCGGGACACGATGTCGAGTTCCACTTATATTCGTGGCTCGAAGTTCTTTCGCAATGGAAGCAGGGGATTTTGTATCCGCGCTGGGCCACTCTGGCGTCCTTCGGATATGGCGAACCGCGGTTCATTTTTTACCCTCCGGCCTCGTGGAGCTTGGGCGCCGCTCTAAGCGCGATTTTTCCCTGGAGTTTTGTCCCTGATATTTACATTTGGATATGCCTGGTGGCGGCAGGTGCATCGATGTTTCTGTTAGCCCGGCAGTGGCTGGAGCGGCGCGACGCGATCTTCGCTGCGGTTCTATACACCATAAACCCTTATCACATCGTGGTCGTCTATTGGCGCAGTGCATTTGGCGAACTTCTGGCCAGTTCCCTGCTCCCTCTACTGCTGCTTTTGGTTCTACGCACAACAGAAGAGAAAGCGCGTCGCGTCATGGTACCGTTGGCGCTTGTGCTCGGCTCTGCCTGG
>JASIKQ010000238.1 GCA_030049565.1 Candidatus Sulfotelmatobacter sp. | reverse complement strand
GAACTCGCCGGTCTTGAGCACCACATCTTTGAGTTTGGCCCACTTCAGGAGTTCGCCGTAGTTAACCCACTGCGCAATGACGCCGATCGATCCTACGATGCTACCGTCGTCGGCATAAATCTTGTTGGCAGCGGAGGCCACATAATATGCACCGCTGGCGCCCACGGTTTCGATGGAGACCACGATCGGCTTTTTCTTCTCGTCGTGGATGCGCTTGACTTCGCCGTAGATCTCCTGGGATGCGGCCACGCCGCCGCCAGGCGAGTTGACGTGCAGGATGATGGCTTTGATAGAGGAATCATCGTTGAAGCGCTTCAATTGCCCAACTACCGGCTGCGGCGAAAGAATGATGCCCTCGAGATCGACCACCGCGATGCGGTCGCCGAATCCCGTGCCAAATTCGGTTTCGTTGCCGCTCGCGAGCATAGTAAGGTAGACGAGCGACATCATGAACAGCGCGTAGAGGAAAAATGCTCCTACGCCGATCAGAATCCAGAGGAGTGTGCGGGAACGTCGTTCAGGCATGGGAAAAGTTTAGCACTGGAGGGTGAAGCGGTTTCCGGGTTTCCGGTTCCCCGTTTCTGGTTTCCGGTTTCGGCTTCCAGCTTCCGGTTTCCAGGTTCCAGTCGGATCAGGGTTTCGGACCATGTGACTGCATCAGGCCGTGGGGGCAGCCGGCTTAATCACGCGCAAAGCGGCTCGCTCAGTTGCAATCTCAACTGGCGTTTGACAAACGTATTCGCCGTCGGCAAAGAGGTCCACCCGGGTTTCCGTTTCAATGCGCACGCGCGTCGAGCGGAAATAGTCAACGCCGCGGATGTTTAAATGTCGGCCAAAATAGACAGTTGGAAACAGGCAAAAAAGTTTGAAGGGATCGATGCCGGCGATCACGCAGACGTCGAGTTCCCCATCGTCCAATTTTGCGTCCGGGGCGATTTTCATGCCGCCGCCATAGGTCGAGGTATTGGCTAATGCGGCCAGGATCGTCAGCTGATTACTGCGTGTTGTCCAGGCACCGCTTTCGTCCGGCGCCGAAATCCTCATCGGAGACGGTGCGAAGCTAAAGATAGTGCGAGCCAGGGTCAGCGCGTAACCGCCATGCCCGCGCAGCCAGGGCGCTAAAGTGTTGGCGCGGCGGGCTACTTCGCTGTCGAGTCCGACACCGGCGACGGCGCAGAAATAATGCTGAACGCCAGGAATCGAATGCGTGGAATCACCCGCCTTGGAGGCGCGAACCATTTCTGGGCTCAGTGGAGTGATCAGGCCCAAATCAATGGTGTGAAGGCATTCTCCCCCGGCGCTGAAATCCTGCCACGCCCGGAGCGAGTGGCGCACCGTGCGCAGGCCAAGGGCACGAGCGAAGTCGTTGCCGCTGCCGGCGGGGACGATGAGCACCGGCTTGGCCAGCTTGACCAGTTGCCCCAAGTGGCGATGAATGGTGCCATCGCCACCGAAGAGGAGGATGACATCCGCGTCGTCACTGCCAGCCGGAAGGCCGAGGCGCCAGTCGGTGGCAGATTTTGCCTCCTTCTGGAAGGGACGAAGTTGCGCGGGAGAACATCCGAGTCCGAAGATGGCGGCGGCGCGCATGTGCGCGGATGAGAGTAGCAGAACTCGCCTTCACTCACATCATCGCCGGCCAGTCAGGCTGCCGGCGGGAGCGGCGGACTAGTGGAATTCCAGATCGCACGGGGGTGTGCTGATGGTCTTATCGGATTTGTCCACGTACAACTGAGCGTGCTGGGCCCGATTATTCACGACGACATCAACGACCACTCCAGTGCCGCCTCCCGGGCAATTGCTTTCGCCGTAGATCTTGAAGTTCTTGATGATACCCCACTCGCCGCCGGGACCCCAATCCTGCTGAAATTCGTTGAACAGGTACTGCGAGTGATTCTGCGGATGCTGCTGCCAGTTTGGATCGGCGAAGTAAAGGCCGTAAGCGGTAGCGAAATCCTGTTTTTGCAGCGCGGAAAAGAATTTCTCGGCAATGCGCTTTTCCGGCCAGAAGCGGTTCCACCAGACAAAGAATCCAACAACCAGCGCAAGAATAATTGTGAAAAGAATCCGGAGCCGGTTCTTGCGTTCCCGCTCGGGATCGTACTGCTTCGCGTCCAGCAGCGTCATCGGTATCTAGAATAACGGACGTGGCGGGGAAAGAGAAAGTTCCAAAAACCATTCACCGCCGAGTACGCCGAGGGCGCAGAGAAATTCAGGGCGAAGACGTAATGTCGCAGGATCTCTCGGCGATCTCTGCGTTCGCGGCGGTAAACGCTCTACAGCGTGCGCTTGAACAAGGGAATGGCGATGCTGAGCGTGATAGCGGCGAAGATGGTCAGGTAGAGTATGTCGCCCCAGACTGCCGAGAGAGCGGTCTCTTTCAGCAAGAGACACTTGAAACCGTCTACGGCATAGGTGAAAGGATCAACGCGCGCGATGGCGCGCAGCCACTTGGGAAAGGCCTGCACGGGATAAACCGAGCCGCTGGGGAAAAACAGAAGAGTGTTGAGAATTCCGAAGATGGCGCGCGGCACCAGCGGATCTTCGATTCTTACCATCAGCAGAAACATCATGGTGTTGAAGGCAATCGCGGTCAGCACGATCATGATCAGCAAGCCCACAAAGGTGAAGGGATGAAAGATCGTGCCCACCCCTGCCAGCAATGATCCGATTATGGTGATGATCACGCCGGTCATCACAGCTTTGATCGCCCCGGCTGAATTCAGACCGAGCACCAATTCAAGCTTCGTAATCGGCGTGACCAGATAGCCTTCGTGCACGCCGCGGGCCTTGTCGTCGATATAAAGCATGCCGCCGCCGATCATGACCGAGACGAACATAGCCAGTACCAGCGAACCGGGCAGCAAATATTTCATGTACTCGATATAGGGATACATCTCCACGATGTCGAGCGCGGTCTGCTGCAAGATGCGCGGCTCGACGGTGGGCTGGTTGAGATCGTTGACCATATTGGTAAGCTCATCTTCGATGGCAGAGCTCATGAAGTTGTCGCTGTTATCGACCACCACGGCGATGCGGGGATGATTTTCTTCGTACACCCTGCGGGAAAATTGCGGCGGAATGATGAGTGCGCCTTGCAGCTTGCCATTGCGCACGTCCTGCACGGCCTGTTTCTCGTTGTCGTAATTGATGGGAAGGAAAGTACGCATGTTGGCGCGCACGGAGTCGAAGGCCTCGCGGACGCGCAGTGCCTGCGGCCCTCCATCTTCATCGACGATGGCAACCCTGGCATCGTGGATTTTTCCGCCGAAGGCGTTGCCCAGAATAATGAGCTGGGCCAGAGGCATGATCATGGACGCCATCATCAGTGCCGGCGAGCGGAAAAATTTGCGCATTTCGCGCTCGACAATAGCCATCATGCGATTCATAAGTTCACTTTTGTGCTCCTCACGGCCGCATCGGGGTTTGCGGCATAACGTAGGCATAGGCCTTCTGCAACTCGTCGCGCAGCTGCCGTCCGGTGTAATGCACGAATACGTCGTCCAGCGTCGTGTTTTGCACCGAAAGCGACTTCACCGGCACGCTGGCTTGAACGGCCATTTCAACCAGCTCGGTCGTGGTACGCGAACCGTTACCGGTGAGCACGCGATACATTCCCGCGCCCTCATGCTGGATGGCAGTGACGTCATCGAGCGTGTGCAGGCGCTGCTCCCAATCATCGGGAGGATCTCCGAATTGCACTTCGATTACGTTCGATCCGGGCACGCTCGCCTTTAACGCCATCGGCGCGTCGAGAGCCACCAGCTTGCCGTGATCGACGATGGCGATGCGATCGCAGAGACGGTCGGCTTCGTCCATGTAGTGGGTAGTGATGAGAATCGTGAGTTGGCGCTGCGCCTTGATGTTGCCCAGCATCTCCCAGACGGCCACGCGAGAAACCGGATCGAGGCCGGTGGTCGGCTCATCGAGAAAAAATATTTTGGGATGGTGAACGAGGCCGCGGGCGATTTCGAGCCGGCGCCGCATACCGCCAGAGAGCGTTTTGGTTTGCGCGTCGCGCCACTTCGTGAGATCGACCAACTGCAGCAGTTCGTCGATGGAGCGCTGCCTCTCTTTTGCCGGAACGTCGTAGAGCTTGGCGTAGATTTGAAGATTTTCTTCAACGGTAAGATCGAGATCGCTGGTCAGGGCTTGCGGAATGACTCCGATGAGGCGCCGCGCGCCATTGGGATCTTTGGCCACATCGTGTCCGGCAATCCGCGCCACGCCCGAGGTGATCGGAATCAGTGTCGTCATCATGCGAATGAGCGTAGACTTTCCTGCCCCGTTTGGCCCGAGCAGCCCGAATATCTCGCCTTCCTTTACATAGAAGGAGACGTTGTCGACTGCGGTGAAATCGCCGTATTTCTTGACGATATGCTCGACCTCGATTGCGTGAGGCGCAGTATCCGGTTCAGCAGAGCCACCGTTCGCTTTGACTGTGAGGTCGGCGGTCATGGCTTCCCTTGTGCCTGGGCGCTCTGGGGATTGCTTTCACCTTTTAACTGCTGGGGTGACACCAGTACTTCGGCGGTCATTCCGGGAACATACGCGCCCTTGGGATTGTCGAGCCGCACTTTCAGAACAATGGTTCTGACATCGCGCTTGCGGCGGCTCACGTCGCGTTGCGTGGCGAAATCGCCTTCCACGCCTTTGAAGAAAACTTTGCCGCTGGTAATGGTGCCTCCGGGCAGGCGGACGCGCAGCACATCGCCGTAGCCAATGTGATCGGCGTAGGTTTCGGGAATGGCCACGCGCGCCCAGGTGTCGGTGAGATCGACGATAGTGACGATGGGCGCGCCGATGTTAACTACTTCTCCCTGGCGCGCGGCGCGCACAGAAACCGTTCCGGTCACGGGCGCATAGATATTTGTGTAACCCAGGCGCACGGCGGCTTGATTTTTCTGCGCGATGGCATTTTTTAGATCGGCTTGGGTGGATTGCACCGTACTTTTTGCGGCATTCGCCTGATACGTGCGCGCAATGGCCGCGTTCAGATTGGCTTCTGCGGCTTTCACCTGGTCCCGCTGAG
>JASIKQ010000237.1 GCA_030049565.1 Candidatus Sulfotelmatobacter sp. | reverse complement strand
GCCAGGCGTGGTATGGGCGCACCGCCGAAGGTCTGAAGAAGAGCATCGATTTGTTCCAGCAAGCCATTGCCGCCGATCCAAATTATGCGCTGGCGTATGCCGGACTCGCCGATACCTACAACGTAATTTCCAGTTATGTGCCGGAGATTTCGTCCCACCGCGCACGCCTGCTCGCCGATGAAGCCAGCCAGAAGGCGCTGGCACTCGACGATTCCCTGCCGCAAGCGCATGCGGCACGCGCCGGTTCGCTCGCGA
The DNA here is from genome assembly GCA_030049565.1 of Candidatus Sulfotelmatobacter sp. Taxonomy (GTDB): domain Bacteria; phylum Acidobacteriota; class Terriglobia; order Terriglobales; family Acidobacteriaceae; genus Sulfotelmatobacter. The sequence goes on along the minus strand of JASIKQ010000237.1, from coordinate 2,950 downwards.
TGTCCTGGAGATGGAAGGAAGCGGAAACAGAGTTCCGGCGCGCTCTGGAACTTAACCCAAACGACGCTTCGCTACATTATTTCTATGCCGTCAGTGTTCTGAGCGCAGAGAAACGCACCGAGGAGGAACTTCAGGAATATCAGAAAGCCCTGGTGCTCGATCCGCTATCCCCGATTGTGAACGCGAACTATGCCATGGCTCTGATGGATGCACATCGATATTCCGAATCTCTGGCCCAATTCCGCAAAACCCTGGAGCGAGATCCCGATTTCAAGCCGGCGCTCTACAAGCTGTCCCAGCTCTATGCCGCCACCGGCGATTTTGCGAACGCGGTGAAGGAATTGCAGAAATATCTGGGCACGCCTGGTTCGTGGACTCCGGATGCGAAGGGATATCTTGCTTTGATGCTTGCCGGCATGCCCAAGAAGGAATGGGAGTGCGCGATCGCCAGCGCCTACGCGCTGAATGGAGATCGAGATAAAGCGATAGAAGGTTTAGAGCAGGCGTATAACGACGAGAACATCGAGCTGATGCTCGAAATTCGCTATCCCTCGTTCGAGTCCATTCGCAGCGATCCGCGATACACGAACCTCATGCGGCGCCTCAACGTCCCAGAATAATAGAGAAGACTGACATCCCAGAAGAAAAAACCCAGACTACGCTTCCGCTGTGACCACGCGGTCGCGCACCACCGCCGGCTCCTGAATCGGACGAATTGCGGGAGCCTCCGGCTTTTGACCCTTGGAAGGTTCGGTGATGAATTCTTTCGCCTTCAGCGATGCCGCCACGGCGGGCAGCGAAACCTTCAGCGCTTCTTCGATCGTCTTCACGTAGTGAATGGTGACGTTCTCCAGCTGCTGCGGCGTGAGATCTTCGTCGACATTCATCCTGTTTTCCGCGGGCAGAATGATCGTCGTTACCCCCGCGCGCTTGGCCGCGAGAACCTTTTCTTTAATGCCGCCCACGGGAAGTACATTGCCGCTGAGCGTGATCTCGCCCGTCATGGCGGTGAGCGGACGCACATGATGCCCCGAAAGCAGCGAAACCAGCGTAGTCGCCATGGTTACGCCCGCCGACGGTCCATCTTTCGGAATAGCGCCCGCCGGCACGTGCATGTGAATGTCGTGATCGGTGAAGAATTCCTCGGCGATGCCCAGCTGCGCCGCATTGGAGCGCACCCAGGTCAGCGCCGCCTGCATCGACTCCTGCATGACCTGCCCGATCTGTCCGGTCATAGTGAAGCCGCCCTTGCCCTTCATAGCGTTGGCTTCAACAAAAAGTATGTCGCCGCCGGAAGGAGTCCAGGCCAGGCCCACAGCCACTCCAGGGCGCTTCGTGCGCTCCTCGATTTCACCTTCCGTGCGAATCTTGATGCCGCCCAAAAACTCCTGGATGACTTCCTGCGTGACTTCCAGCTTTTCAGTTTTCCCTTCGGCAATGCGCCGCGCCTGCTTGCGGCAGATGGTGCCAATGGTCCGCTCCAGGCTGCGCACGCCCGCCTCGCGCGTGTAGTGGCGAATGATGTAGCGCACCGCCGGCTCGGGAAATGCAATCTGATCGGCTGCAATTCCGTTTTCTTCCGTCTGTCGCGGAATCAGATAGCGAAACGCGATATGCACTTTTTCCTCTTCGCTGTAGCCTTGCAGCTCGATGATCTCCATGCGGTCGCGCAGCGGCTCGGCAATTGGATCGAGCATGTTCGCGGTGGTGATAAACAACACCTTCGATAAGTCGAACGTGACGTCGAGATAGTTGTCGCGGAAGGTCGAGTTCTGCTCAGGATCGAGCGCTTCGAGCAACGCCGAGGCGGGATCGCCGCGGAAGTCGCGCCCAACCTTATCAATCTCATCGAGCATGAATACCGGATCTTTGGTTTCGGCGCGGCGAATGCCCTGAATGATCTGTCCCGGCAATGCGCCAATGTAAGTGCGTCGGTGGCCGCGAATTTCCGCCTCGTCGTGTACGCCGCCAAGCGACAAGCGCACAAATTTGCGGCCCAAAGAGCGCGCAATGGATTTGCCCAGCGAAGTCTTGCCGACGCCTGGAGGTCCGACGAAGCACAGAATCGGTCCCTTCATGCTGGGCTTCAAACGCCGCACAGAAAGATAGTCAAGAATGCGGTCCTTTACCTTCTCCAGGTCATAGTGATCGGCATCGAGAATTTCTTTCGCCTTGGGAATCTCAATCTCGACTCCCGAAGTCTTCGACCAAGGCAGTACAGCGAGCCACTCGACGTAGTTGCGGGTGAGCGAATAATCGGCCGCCATCGGCGACATGCGCGATAGCCGGCCCAATTCTTTGAGCGCCTCTTTCTTCACATCTTCGGGCATGCCGGCTTCGTCGATTTTTTTCTTCAGATCTTCGACGTCGCGCTGGCCCTCATCCTGCTCGCCCAATTCTTTCTGAATGGCTTTCATCTGCTCGCGCAGGTAGTACTCCCGCTGCGTCTGCTGCACCCGGTCCTGCACCTCGCTTTGAATCTTGTTGCGCAGCTGCTGGACTTCCAGTTCTTTGGCCAGATGCTGATTGATTTTTCCCAGACGCACGCGTATGTCGAGCGTCTCCAGCGTGTCCTGTTTGTCGGGAGTGGACAACGAGGGCAGAGACGAGGCGATGAAGTCCACCAGCCGTCCCGGTTCATCAATATTCATTGCGACCGTTGAAAGTTCGTCCGACAGCGTCGGCGACCCGGCCACAATCTGCTGGAACAAGGTCAATACATTGCGCTGCAACGCCTCGATTTCAGAGGACTCCGGTGGAACTCCCTCGGGAATCGTCGACACACGCGCCCGCATGAACGGCGTCAACTGTGTGAACTCGCCCAGCCGCACCCGCTCCAGGCCCTCGGCGAACACAAACAGGCTCTGGTTGGGCATCTTGACCACTTTGTGGACGACCGCCGAAGTGCCCACCGTATAAAGGTCACTGGCCTGGGGATTATCCACGCGCG
>JASIKQ010000236.1 GCA_030049565.1 Candidatus Sulfotelmatobacter sp. | reverse complement strand
AGGGAGTGACGTAACACGGTCTGTGATCTGTTGCTGATCGATGTGATCGGGAGCGCGAGCGGAATCGGGATCGAGCAGTGTGGCGGCTGCCGTAACATTGACCGCCGTGCTGACTGCCGCAATATTGAGATTCACCAAATATTCGGTTGGAAGAGCAGAGTCAATTTCGATCAATCCGTTATAAGGAGAGAATGATTCGCGCTGGACTTGAAGGCGATAGCGGCCGAACGGAAGGTTGCGAATCACAGCGCCGCCCTCTTCGTCGGTTGTAAAGGATCGGTGAAATTGCAAGGCGTCGCTGGAGAGATCAATGGAGGCTTTGAGCGACTGGCGATCAGGCCCAAGCACTTTGAGGTGAAGCTCTCCCGCGTTGCTCTGGGCCAGCAGCGGCAGAGCCAGCAGGAGAAAGCCAAAAATATTCTCACAAGGAAACTTCATCGCCAGGAAATATTTATGCTAACAGCTTCACTGGACGATGCGAGTTACCAGGGGCACGCATCAGGCGGAACGCGGGACAACGCGATCGCGAAGCGAATTTGTTAGGAATGTACTTTATCCGACGAACCTTTTACAAATTGTAGACAACTCGGAAGCGCGTTTCGTGCAAGATGAGGCGTGAATCGGCAAGCAAGTTCCTGGTTTGATCTTCACGCCCTCCGAAATCGAGGGAATGGGGAAATCGGCGTTTCCGCCGCAGGGGGTGGAAACGCCGGTTTTATTTTTTGAATCGCAGCTCCGTCCGGTTGCCACGGCGTGCCGCCTTCCTTGACGGCAGTACCTTCGCCGGATAGTATCAACCGGGTTGCCATGGAGCAGGATTCTCTGATCGGCCAGTCCCTCTCGCACTACAAGATTCTCCGCAAGCTGGGAGCGGGTGGCATGGGCGTGGTGTATGAGGCGCAGGATTCGCAACTGGGCCGCCACGTGGCGCTAAAATTCCTGCCGCCGGAAATGGCGCAGGACAGCCAGCTATTGGAGCGCTTCCAGCGTGAGGCGCGCGCCGCTTCCTCCCTGAATCATCCAAACATTTGCACCATCCACGCGATTGAGCAGCACGAACGGCGGCACTTCATCGTCATGGAATTGCTGGAGGGGGAGACGTTGGCCCAGAAGATGAACCGCCAACCCCTGACGATCGACACGCTGGTGAGTCTGGGCATCCAGATCGCTGATGCCCTCGAATCGGCCCACTCCAAGGGGATTGTGCACCGTGACATCAAGCCGGCCAACATTTTTTTGACCGGACGCGGGCAAGTAAAGATTCTGGATTTTGGGCTGGCGAAAATTAACCGTGGCGAGAGCGTGCAAGGCATAGCCATGGGGCAGTCGGCGACTCTCGTCAATCCGGAACTGACTTCACCCGGCTCTGCCGTGGGCACGGTGTCCTACATGTCTCCCGAGCAGGCCCGCGGTCAACTGGTCGATGCGCGTACCGATCTGTTTTCCACCGGGACCGTTCTCTACCAGATGGCAACCGGCACACTGCCTTTCCAGGGAGACACTTCGGCTCTGATCTTCGACGCTATCCTGAACCGCGATCCCCGGCGCGCGGGCGAACTGAACCCTTTGCTTCCTCCCGAGTTTGTGCGAATTCTGGATAAGACGCTGGAGAAAGATCGCAACCTGCGCTGCCAGACCGCCACGGAGCTCAAAACCGACCTCAGCCGGCTCAAGCGCGACCTCGAGTCCAGCGCTCGGCACTCGAAAGAGAAGAGCGATTCCGATTCCGGCGCCCACAAGCCCGCAAGAAAATCCGTTGCGGTTCTCTATTTCGAAAACATAAGCGGCGCGAAAGAAGACGAATATCTGCGCGACGGCATCACCGAAGACGTGATCACCGAGCTCTCCAAGATTCGCGGATTAAACATCTTTTCGCGTCCCACTGTTCTGGCCTTCCGCGACAAATCGGTAACACCGGCCCAGATCGGCCAGCAACTCGGGGCGGCCTACGTCCTAACTGGCACCTTGCGCCGCGCCGGCAACCGGCTCCGCATCAATGCCCAATTGGTTGACACGCACACTGATTTCCCGCTCTGGTCCGATCGTTTCGACCGCGAGATGAAGGATGTGTTCGAGGTCCAGGACGAAATGGCGCGCAGAATCGCAGAAGCCCTACGCGTGACGCTCTCTCCCGAGGAGCTTGAAGCGTTGTCCGTCAAGCCGACGGAAAGTTTGCAAGCCTATGATCTTTATCTGCGCGGCAAACGCTACGCGCGCCGGCAGACCCGCCAGGACCTCGAATTCGCCCTGGAGATGTTTGAAAATGCAGTGGCCATTGATCCCAGCTTTGCCCTAGCCTATGCCGCCAGCGCCAATGCATGCGCCATGTTCTATTGGACCTTCAGCCGCGATGAAAAATGGGTGGAACGCGCACGGGAAGCCTCGGGCAGGGCTGTGGCCTTGCGCTGGGACCTGCCTGAGGTGCAGGTCAGCCAGGCCTGGGTTCTGTATGCAGCGGCATTGCACGACGAAGCCGTGCGCATGTTGAAAAAAGCCATTGAACGCAAGCGCGACTGCGAGGGCGCTCATTACCTACTTTGCCGTGCCCTGTTTGCTGCCGGCCGCTATCAGGAAGTTGTCGATATTGCGGAAGTTGCCATCGAGGCCAGCGGCGAGGACTACAACGTCTATGTGCCCATCCTGAATTGTCTTGGCGCCATGGGGAAACAGGAAGCGGAGCACAACATGCGCCAGCGAAGGATGGCGGCCCTTGAAAACCATTTGAGGCAGGTTCCCGAGGATGCGCGCGCGCGCATCCTGCTCGGCTCTGACTATGCATCTCTGGACCGTCCGGAGGATGCGCTGCGCGAACTCAATCTGGCAGTTACCTTGCGCGCAAATGAAGCTTCCATTCTCTACAACGCCGCGTGCCTGTACTGCAAGCTCAAAAAGAAGGCCGAAGCGCTCGATACCTTGCGCAAATCCTGGGAGGCAGGCTTCAAAGATGCAGAGTGGGCACGGCGCGATCCCGATCTCAACCTGCTGCACGATGAACCAGAGTTCGATCGCATGTATCCGGCCAAGGCCGCCCCGCCAGCCAGCCAGGCGTCTTAAGTCATACTTTTCGAAATCGCCAAGCGATCCGAGCCTTCGGTGCCGGCCGTGGTCTTTCTCACATCGCTCACTTCCCCAGAAAAATGTCCGCCGCAATAAACACGGCGAACACGACCGAGATAACCCCGTTCATGGTGAAAAAAGCGGCGTTGAGCCGGGAAAGATCGTGCGCCCTTACTAGCGAATGTTCGTACAGCAGCAGAAGCGTCACTGCGGCAATCCCCGCGATTGCCAATTTTCCCAAGCCGAAAGCAGGCACAAGCGCGATGAGCAAGAGCAGCATGATCGCATGAAACAGGCGTGCAATCCACAGAGCGCGCGGTATGCCGGCATAGCGCGGGATGGAATGAAGACCGGCGGCAGAGTCGAATTCAAAATCCTGGCAAGCGTAAAGCACATCGAAACCTGCAACCCAGAAGGTCACCGCAGCCGTCAGGATTAGGATTCGCGGATCGAGAGAACCGCGAACTGCAATCCAGGCGGCCGCCGGGGCAATACCTAACGCGAAGCCGAGCACCACATGCGACCAGCGGGTGAAACGCTTGGTGTAGGAATACAAGAGCAGCACAGCCAGCGCGGCCGGCGAAAGCAAAAGGGTCAAGCGATTCAGTTCGGCGGCTGCAAGAACGAAGATGGCGCAGGCGACAATAACGAAAGTCGCGACGAAGGCCGGGGAAAGGTGCCCGGCGGGCAAGGCGCGCGTGCGCGTGCGGGGATTGGCAGCGTCGATAGCGGCATCGGCGAGGCGGTTGAATGCCATTGCGGCCGAGCGTGCGGCGACCATCGCTATGATGATCCAAAAAAGCTGATATGCAGTCGGAAGGCCGCCGGCGGCGAGCATAGCTCCGCACAGAGCGAATGGGAGGGCGAAGATCGAGTGCTCCCATTTAATCATTTCCAGCGTCACGCGCAGATTGTGCAGAACGGCCACGAAAGGATTGTAAAACAGTCCTTACTTTTCGCGGTTTGCCCGCGATGCGGCAAATGATTTACCCTCGCCGCAGTCGATATGACAGTTCCCAAGCCCACTCACCAAATGGAGGCCAGCAATTTTTCCCATGCGATGTGCCGGGAAATCTACGAACAGCCGCGGGCCATTGCCAAGACAATCGAGCAGCACCTCAGCAACGACATCATTTTTCCCGGTGAGCTGCACGCCATCGAAAACTCGCTGCTGACGTTTGAAAAGCTGATCATTGCCGCCAGCGGTTCGAGCCGCCACGCGGGGCTGGCCGGTGAAATCATCATCGAAGATCTTTCCGGAGTGGCCGTGGACGTGGAATACGCCAGCGAATATTGCTACCGTTCGACCCACGCCGCGGTTGAGCCCATCGTGATGGTGGTCACGCAATCGGGTGAAACCGCTGATACCATTGCGGCGCAGCGCGAGGCGCTCACTCGCGGCGTTAAGACGATTGCTGTTTCCAACGTAGCTGAGGCCACCATTCCACGTGAGGCCAGCGCTGCGCTGATTACCGGTGCCGGACCCGAGCGGGCGATTCCTGCAACCAAGAGTTTTACCTCGCAGGTCACTATCCTCTATTTGATGGCCTTGTTTCTGGCTCGCAAACGAGGCCGCATGACCTCGGAAGTCACGCGTTCTTATCTCCAGCATCTGCTCGAGCTTCCCGACGCGATAGAGACCAATCTTCGATCGTGGGACGAATTGGCGGAACAGTTCGGCGAGCGTCATTATCACGCTGAGAAGTTTTTGTATCTTGGGCGAGGCGTGCACTACGCCATTGCCCGCGAAGGCGCTTTGAAGCTGAAAGAAACCTCATATGCCCACGCTGAAGGTTATCCCGCGGGAGAACTTAAACATGGGCCGAACGCGCTGGTTGACGAAAAACTACCGGTCGTCGTGCTGGCGACGTGCGACCATACCGACCCGGATTCGGTTCTGCGCTACCGGCGCACACTTGAAGTCATGAAAGAGGTGAAATCGCGCCGTGGGCTCGTGATAGCGGTTGCCACCGAAGGCAACCGGGAAGCCGCAGAAGTGGCCGACGATATCTTTTATGTTCCCGTCGCGCCCGAACTGCTATTGCCGATCGTCGAAGTCATTCCGCTGCAACTGTTCGCCTATCATGTGGCCACAAAAAAAGGCTATAACGTAGATCGGCCACGGAATCTGGTGAAGGCGGTGGTGAGCGAATAAGCACCTCTCCACCTTACTCGAATACGACGTTGATTACTCCTGCAGTCCGCGTTCGCGTAGAGGTGCGAGACAACGCATGCCCAATCCCACCCACCTTGATCTGCAAGCTGTAGCCAAAGAAGTCATGCGCGAGCACGGCTTTAACCCCGACTTCGCTCCAGAGATGCAGCAGCAATTGGCCGCGCTGCGGGACCATCCTCCGCTGCTAACTGACGGCAAGAATGTTCGCGATCTTCGGAATCTTCTCTGGTCATCGATTGACAACGATACCTCGCGCGATCTCGACCAGATGGAGTTCGTGGAACGATTGCAGGATGGGAATGTCAAGATCATGATCGGCGTCGCCGATCTGGATGCGTACATTCCCAAGAACAGTGCAATCGATCTACATGCAGCGGCAGAGACAACTACCGTGTATGCGGGCATCAGAAATTTCCCCATGCTGCCGGAAGAGCTTTCTAACGGCAAGACATCGCTGCTGGAAAATCAGGATCGGCTCAGTGTCGTCATCGAATTCGTCGTGGATGACGAAGGCCATGTTAATTCCGGCGACGTTTATCGCGCGCTGGTTCGCAACCACGTGCAACTGCAATACAACTCGGTGGGCGCGTGGCTGGAAGGAAAGGCGACTGCGCCGGCAAAGGTCGAATCGTCAACTGATCTGCAAGATCAACTTCAGTTGCACGACGAGGTGGCACAGAAGTTGAGGAATCAGCGTCACGAGCACGGAGCACTGAGCCTGGAAACTGAGGAATTGATGCCTGTCGTCTCGAACCAGGAGGTCGTCGGCATTGTCGAGCAGCCAAGAAATCGCGCTACTGAACTGATTGAAGATTTTATGATCGCTGCCAATGGCGTGGTGGCGCGGATGCTGGAAAAAGTTTCTTCCCTGCGCCGTATCGTCAAGGCGCCAGATCGGTGGGATCGCATCGTGCAACTGGCAGCCGAATATGGAGAGAAACTCCCCGCCGATCCCGATTCCAAAGCGCTGAATGATTTTCTTTTGCGCCGCAAGGCGGCTAATCCCAAACAATTTGGCGACCTTTCGCTGGCCGTCATCAAGCTGATTGGTCCGGGCGAATATGTTTTGGAGCGGCCCGGCGATCGCATCGCGGGACATTTCGGTCTGGCCGTGCAGGACTACACGCATTCCACCGCTCCCAATCGCCGCTTCGCCGACATCGTAACCCAACGGCTGATCAAAGCCCTGCTCGCGGGTAAGCCCAATCCGTATTCCGACAACGAACTTTCTGCCATTGCCGCAAATTGCACTCAGAAGGAAAACGCCGCGCGAAAAGTTGAGCGGGAAATGACCAAGCGGCTGGCGGCCGTCGCCATGCAGCGTCGAATCGGTGCCATTTTCAGTGCCGTCGTCACCGGAGTTACGCCCCATGGCACCTTTGTCCGCATCGCGCAGCCTCATGTGGAAGGATTACTGGCGCATGGGCAGCAGGGAGTAGATGTCGGCGACAAAATGCGGGTTAAGTTGATTCGGGTTGACGCGCAACGCGGGTACATCGATTTCGCGCGAGTCTAGAGTGGTCATCACACAAGCCACTATATCGGGAAAAATCAGCCAGCTATCCTTACGCAAGCACTCCGTGCAGAGGAGGCGGGACTCTGTTTGTCTGAATGGCGCAATCTCGTGTGCGGCGCGATGATTGTGATTCTTCCCCTTTCCCTGTCCTCGCAAGAGTCTGGACGTGCGATCCTGCGTAACGCTGGGGGCGTCTGGCTGAACGGGAATTCCGCGCCTAATTCTGCCACACTATTTCCTTACGACGTAGTGCAAACCCAGAAGGCGAGCATCGCCAAAATCGATGCCGAAGGATCGACGGCCACGATACAGCCCGAAAGCATGGTGCAACTTGAGGGCGATGACCTCATGCTCGACCATGGCGGCATCGAAGTCGAGACAGCACGCGCGATGAAGGTGCGCGTGAACTGCATGACCGCAATTCCTTTGACGGCGCAGTGGACGCGCTACGAAATCACCGATCGCG
>JASIKQ010000235.1 GCA_030049565.1 Candidatus Sulfotelmatobacter sp. | reverse complement strand
GTCGATCCCAACGTGCGCGCCGCGCAGATGGATATGGAACGAATTTTGGGCATGCGCGTCTGGATCAAAGACCGCCAAGGCAAGGGAAAGATCATTATCGAGTACGCCAGCGTGGATGATTATGATCGCGTGGTCGAGATGCTAAGAGGAAAGAGCGCTTAGGGAGAATTCCGCGTCTCATGCAAAGTACGCGGGAGGTGATATTTCGGCTTCGCGCCGCCAAGGCCATAGTTCACTTATTTCCGCAAGGTTTTGCCGCACAAGCGCAAACTTTTTATCCTTTTAAGTTTTTCTTGTGTAATGGCCCTTATTCACTTGACTTAGCCCGGGAACGGGCTAGATTGTTGTAGGAGCCAGAGCCGCATCGCCCTTTCCCCGTGGCGCACTCTGGGTTCAGTCTCATGTCCGATTCACACATCAATAAGAATTTCCGGAAAATGCTGTAAGCATTTTGTGGCAACGCGGTTCGCGGTAATTTCCCCCAAAGACCAACTTCCCGCTCCCAGGAGGAAATGCAAAATGATTTCGATTGGAGGAAAACTCATGAAAAAGATTCTGATGCTCGTATGCGTAACTGCGCTCTGCGGCATCACGCTTTTCGCTCAAGACCTTTTCGGTCAAGACAACGACAAGCGCATTTCGCGGACGGTGGAAAAATCCAACACCCACGTGGCGGCGGTAACGCCCGAAACCCTCACGAAGATTTACACTAACTTGGGCGTGGCGACGGACGCCTACAATGACGACATAGGCTGGACTGTATCCGGGCCTGAAAACTCCGTGATCGGCGAAGCTATATCTGTCGCTATGGCTTTTACTCCGGCTTCCAACTCCACGGTGACAGAGGTTCAGCTCGCGATCGGGTACGCCGAGGGAGACAACCAGGTCAATATCGCCCTCTACAACGATAGTGGCAGCAACACTCCAGGAACGCTGATTGATGGACCGGTGACGGTTAAAAAATTGCCAGATTTCGGAACTTGCTGCAAGCTGGCGACTGCCAAGTTTCCTTCAGGCGCCTCGGTTACGGCGGGCAGCCAGTATTGGGTGGTTGCCGAGGAGCCGACCTCAGGCACCGGGAGCGACACGTGGGTAGCCTGGAGCTGGGTAAACCTTCCGAACTTTCTTTTTGCTGGCAACGACAACGGCGCGGGCTGGGTTTCAACCAACACCACTGTGTCATCACCGCCGCCGGCGGGCTCGGTTTTGGGAACGGTTCCGTAGCCTTGCATCCCCTAGACTCGACCCGGCAGGGAGTTAATTCTCAGCGAGCCGCAGTCTGAAACGTCCGGCCTCAGCCTGCGCAGGTAAGTATCTCTGCGAAGGATGGGGCGGACGTTTTTTCTTGTGGCGGCATGAGCGCCCGCCCTGGCAAACAACCCAGCCGGAGGGGCGATCTCACGGGATCCTACGTAAACGCGAACCATGCGCGTCGGCTTCCTGAGCTGGCGCAAAAACGAATCGCAACCAACACCAAGCCGCCCACTGGCTGGGGGCTGTTCTGCGTTTCAAGCTGACGCTGACCGACATCCCCATTCTCAAGCAAGCGAAAGGCGAGTACGCGAAGCTGCAGCAGGCTCTTTACGCTTTGGACGACAGCAGATCAGGCTTGCCAACTCAGAGTAGTATTCCTTCTGCGCGCGTACTGAGAAGTGAAGTGGGCTGTTTCCGGTCGAGCAAAGGATTCTCGCAGGCCACCCCGACTTGCGGAGCTTTTCCCCGCCTGATTTTGCTCCCATTCGGCGGCATCCCTAACAGCCCAAGGGTTCTGAGAGGATGCTAGCGGTGTGCCGTGCGGGTCGAAAGTTACCGAGGTACTAACGCAGTAGGCGGGCGTGACTATCGGCCCAAGAATCCTAGCAATGCGAGGCGACTTCCTGAAAGAGAGCCGAGTACGCGAGGCTGCACTAGCATCGCAGAGCGATTTTCTTGAGCCCAAGAGGCTAGCTTATCACTCGCGGGGTGGCCGTCGATCTATCAGCATCCTCGAAGTGCTTCGGTTTGGGCCACGGTTTCGGAGCGGAAACAGAGGCAGGACTATCACACATAGACGGCCTGGAGAGTACGTGCTGATGATCATTCTGATCGTCATTATGACCATCGGCGAGCAGCGACATTGCCAGTTTGAGGGCTTCGATCTCCGCTTGCAGCTTCCTAAACTCTTCCCGCTTGCGATGCAACCCAGCGTATAGCGCTTTTGGACTGCATGATTTGCGCGCCGATTCCCGTAACTCCGGCTGGTCACGCAAGACTGAGCTCGGGACGTGCGTGGATCGATCCAGCGCTTTATTGTCCGCAGCGGGGAGAAGTTGGGGGAGGAACTCCAACCCCAAACAATAGCTATTACGATTACGGACCACGGCCATGACCCGTCTCGAGGTTGGAAATTGAAGCTGCATCACGTCACCGGTTTTTACGTTGATTGCAGCGCGCAGAGCCATACCTGCAGTGCTTATTACGCTGCCACGAGCAAGAAGCGGGATGGTTTGAATCCCGTTCAATGCGACGATGCGAACCGGCAAATCGGCCGGATATCGTGGCCATCGCCGCGTGTTTTTGGAGTAGCCAACTTCTGCTGATATGTGTTCCATTCGGTCCCCAGTTTCGTTATGCAATCCCGTCTGAAGGTCGGTGCCTTATCCTTATCCGTATCCGTGCGACATCCTTATCTTTATCCTTATCCTTAACCGTGCAACGGCGCGGTCACTATCAAATGCTCCGTCCGCCTCATTAGCTTCCAGTCATATTCGTAAGCGGTTCCACAGACAGAGCAAATCTGATAGTGGTTGCCGCTTGCATCGATACGCGGCCAGGAGAAACGATGCAAGCAACCTGTTCCGAATAGCCGCCTCAAGAAAGCCATTGTTTTACCTCCACTGATCGAGCCAACGGTTGCTTTTGTCAGAGACATGACTGCTCATGTTCCGATCCGGCCAGAGGATGGTTTTCTGTCAGCGGTGTCGCTTCGAAAGACCGGAAGCCAGCATTGCTGAACTACGAAGTGGTGGGCAGAGTGATTCTGACTGGGCTGCAACGTGCTTTCAAATTACGAACGTTCACTCGGGCAGCGGTTACCGCTGCCAATTCCAGAGAGGCTTCCGCTGGGTTCAAGGCTTATCGCCCGGAGGGATGGCCTTTAAGTACCTGCCAAGCGCCTGATGTCATCAACCCGGGCGCTGCGCCAAGTGATACGGTTATTTCATTGATTGGCAACCGGAGGAGTTGAAATGGCTAGCGTAAAGGACATTCTGTGGATGCGGTTAGTTCCCGAGCGGACAGAGGCGGGGCTCGCACTATTGCGGATCTGGACCGGAGCGACGCTGTTTTTGCGCCACGGGTGGGAAAAGCAACCGGCACACTGGGTGCAATTTATGGCGCACTTTCCCAATCCCATCGGCATCGGGTCCCATCAGTCGTTCCTGATCGCCTTCCTCTCAGATTTCGTTTGCGCGATTCTGCTGATTGTCGGTTTGGGAACGCGGTGGGCTGCTCTGTTCTGCCTGGGAGACATCTTCGTGGCCTGGGCTTTCGTGCATCACTTCGCGTTCCTGGGGAAAGGTCCGGCGAGCGATCATGGGGAGCTGATGGTCCTTTATTTGGGAGCGTTGCTTACTCTGCTGATTGCAGGTCCCGGCGCAGCATGTCTCGACCGCATCCTTGCGCGGAAGCCGTGACCTGGAAGGCCTGTCTTTGACACCGCCTTAACTTTTGTTGATTCGGTTAATGAGCGCCAGGCCTGGGTAGCGTCTGAAATCTGCGATCACGACTCTGCAGCACATACAATTCTTTACAACGCTTCATGGTACCGACGTACTAACATTTGGTTTCGGGTTCCAAAGGCAAGTTCATGGCGTCCGCTCCGCAAGCCCCAGAGTCTCGAAAGGCTCCTCAGGTTTATCAGCTTTGCTCCATATGCGGCCAAGTCTGCACCCTGGAAGGCTGCGTAACCGACGAACACGGCCGCGCCGTCCACGAACAATGCTATGCCGACAAACTCTCAGGTCGGCTGCGACACGCCTAATCCTGACCAACGCACTTTTCAGACACCACCCAGACCTGGGGCCGAAAATTGTTATGCAATCATTGCATCGCTGGCCGAGTTGGTGATTTCAGCTCACGGCACACCGAGTTTTCGCTAAAAGGCCGCCCCTAATCCGATAAGCGGGTCAAGAAAGTCGCGAAAGTTTCCCGAACCTGGACGGTCAAGAATCAAAATAATTAACAGGTGGACAATACGCGCAGGCTGGCCAGTATCATGAGCGAAGGAAAGCAATTTCGCGCTGAAAGTGGGAAACCGGCATGTCTGAAGCCGAAAGCGTACTCGGATCGGTGGCGACGCAGCTCATGAATGGCGAGCAGGTCGCAGTGGGTGATCAGAAAATTCGCGTGCAGCGCGTGGGTAGAGGCCGCTTGCGCATGGTGCAATTCAAGTTCGACGGCCGGACGCTGGAAGCGATCGAGCAGAACCCGGATAAGCCCAGCCATTGGGGAAAGCTGGCGCGGGAGAAGCATCAGGTTGTGCAGTTCCGCGATGTTGACGCGCACCGCTATGTGGCCGTAGCAGTGGATGGAAAAGCTCGCGAGTATACCGGGTAGCGTTACGGGGTGGGATTCGACT
>JASIKQ010000023.1 GCA_030049565.1 Candidatus Sulfotelmatobacter sp. | reverse complement strand
AAGAGCTGCGCATGAATAAGAAGGTTGGAGAAGACGATCCCGCCCTGATCGAGGAAATCAGGCGGCAAAAGCTGGAATTAGAGGGCAAGTACGGGGCGCTGCTCCAGGAATTGCAAGCCTATTGGAAAACATGGGACGTGCTGATCGACCGTCAGCGCGCAGGCGAAGTCGTCTCAGAAGAAGAGCGCAAGCACGCGCGCGACAAAATGTTAGATGTGCTAAACCGCCGTAACTACATCCGGAATTTGGTGAGGGATGTGAGTGAGGCTCTGGAGAATTGAGAAATTGAGTGGTCGAGCCATTAAGTGATTGGGTCACTATTTTCAATCGCTAAATGACCCAATCACCCAATCACACAATGAGCACGGATCGCATCGTCGGCATTGACCTGGGCACCACGAATTCTCTTGTGGCCTTCATGCAAGGGGAAAGCCCTGTCGTCATCCCCGGGGAGGACGGATCGAATCTTGTTCCTTCAGTCGTCGCCCTAGATCAGAACAATCAACCGGTAATTGGCAATGCCGCGCGCAATTTTCTGATCGCAAGTCCCGAGCGCGCTGTTTATTCAATCAAGCGCCTGATGGGCCGCGGCGTCGATGACGTGCAGGAGGAATTGAGGTTCTTCCCATTCCGTCTCGCCGAGGATTTACAGCCCGGCGAAGTTCTCCGCATCAAGCTGGGAGATAAGACCTTCACCCCTCCCGAAATCTCGGCGTTGATTCTGCGGCAGCTCAAGCGCAATGCCGAGCGCTACTTTAGCGCGCCGGTCACGAAAGCAGTCATTACTGTTCCCGCCTATTTCAACGACGCGCAGCGCCAGGCCACTAAAGACGCCGGCCGTATCGCCGGGCTCGAGGTTCTGCGCCTGGTAAACGAACCCACAGCCGCTTCGCTGGCCTACGGTCTCGACAAAAAGCAAAAGGGAGTAGTTGCCGTCTACGATCTCGGTGGCGGAACATTCGATATCTCGATTCTCAAGTTGCACGACGGCATCTTCGAGGTCATCTCCACCAACGGCGACACTCACCTCGGCGGCGACGACATCGACAATCTGCTGATCACCATCGCGCTCGATGACATCCAGGGCGACCTCGGCCTCGACCTTCGCCGCAGTGCAGAAGTCGTTCAGTCGATCCGTAAGGCAGTAATTGAAGCCAAGATTGCGCTCTCCTCGCAGCCATCAGCCAAACTCAAAGTCGAATTGCCGGGGAGCAACCATTATCTGCGCGAGATTACGCGAGAGCAGTTCGAGCAGCTCATTCAGCCTATCATCGACCGCACTGTTGGCCCGTGTAAACAGGCCCTTAAAGACGCCGGGCTTAAACCCGAGCAGATTGACGAGGTCGTTCTCGTCGGCGGATCTACGCGCATTCCAAAAGTTCGCGCGCTCGTGAAAGATATGTTCCACCGCGACCCGCATACGGATCTAAATCCCGACGAAGTGGTCGCCCTCGGTGCGGCGGTGCAGGCCAACATTTTAGGCGGTGGCTCGGTGGCTACGGAGAACATGCTGCTGCTCGATGTCACACCGCTGTCGCTTGGCATCGAAGTCGCGGGCGGCGTTACCGACAAAATTATTCTTCGCAACTCGACCATTCCGGCTTCTGCCACACAGTTCTACACCACGCAGATCGACGGTCAGGCCAACGTCGCCATTCACGTGCTGCAAGGCGAGCGCGAGCTGGCCAAAGATTGCCGCTCGTTGGCGCGCTTCGATCTGAAAGGCATTCCTCCGATGGCTGCGGGCATGCCACGCGTCGAGGTTAAGTTTCTGATCGATGCCAACGGCATTCTGCACGTTTCCGCGCGCGAACAGCGCAGCGGCAAAGAAGCCGAAATTCAGGTTCAGCCCAGCTACGGCCTGACCGACGAGCAGGTCGAGAGCATGATTCTCGATTCCTTCGACAGCGCGGAAGAAGATTTCCGCCAGCGCCAGGTGATCGAAGCACGGAACGAAGCGGGAACGATTCTGGCTGCGCTGGAAAAAGGCAAGAAAAGCGCCGCCTGGGGCCAGCTCATGACGGACGAGAAAAAGAAAATCGCCAAGCTCGAAAAAGCGTTGCTTGCCGTGAAAGAGGAAGACGATTATCCGGCGATTCGCAAGGCGATTGAGCTTTTGAATCAGGCCACGACGCATCTGGCCGAGCTGATGATGGATAGCGCCGTTTCGACCGCGCTAAAAGGCAAAACCATGGACGATGCCGATATGGGCGAAGGTCCGACCGCCCCGCATCCCATGGCCAAAGCGGACTTTGAATGATTAGGAATTGTCATCCTGAGCGAAGCACGAGTTCGCCAATGCGAAATCGTGCGGAGTCGAAGGATCCCGATCGCGGAAAGTGATGTGCGCGCGAGCGCAGGATAAGGGTGTAGAGATCCTTCGACTGTGTGATTTTCGCGCACATCGCGCGAAAAATCGCTAGGATGACACAAGGAAATTGAGGTCAAAATGGCTGAAGAAAAATCGCAAGGCGCGGGAACGGTGACCGAAGACTCTCCCGGTGAAAACACTGTCGAAGTTACATTCCTGCCCGAGGGCAAAACCGCGCAGTTCGAGCACGGCAAGCTGCCCTATCAGGACCACGGCAAGGAAGAGTCGATTCTCGATGTCGCCTTGAACTACGGAATCCCGCTCGACCATGCCTGTGGCGGCAATTGCGCCTGCACTACCTGTCACGTATGGGTCAAAGAAGGCGCGGAAAATCTTTCGCCAATGGAAGACGACGAAGCCGACCGTCTCGACATGGCCGCCGATTTGCAGTTAAACTCTCGTCTCGGCTGCCAGGTGCAGATCGTAAAGCCGGGAAAAGTTGTCGTGGAAATTCCCGCCTGGAACCGGAATTATATTTCGGAAGAACATCACTAAGAAGCGAGTTTTCAGGCTTCGGCTTTCGTTTTTGCAGAAGCCCGATAGCCGAAGCCCGAACCCCCTTCTCGAGGAGCTTGCCATGCCCAAAGCCCTAACTTGGGACGACGCCGAAGACATCGGCATCCTGCTTTCGGAAGTTCATCCTGAAATTGATCCGCTAAGCCTGCGCTTCACCGACCTGCACCGCTACGTGACCGAATTGCCGGATTTCAAAGGCGACCCGAAAGCCTCCAATGAAGGCAAGCTGGAGGCCATCCAGATGGCGTGGCATGAAGAGTTTCAGGATCGCACCCAAGGGTAAAGACCTTAAATCCAGATCTAAATAATCGATTTGCGTCAACTTTTTACATTTCGATGACAAATCGTTGGAGCCGGGTGTCTTACCCTTGTGTCTATGGCCGACGCGGGGAGATCCCACAATCCCTCCTCGCCGGTCGGCTTCTCTCTCCGTCCAACTGCAGGGGCACGGCGCTTTAGCCGTGCCCTTTTTTGATTGTCATCCCCCGATCTTTTGATTGTCATCCGATTTCCTATTTGTCATCCCGAGCGTAGTCGGACGATTCCCCTAAGAATCGTCCGGCGGAGTCGAGGGACCTCGCGTTTTCTTGTCGCCCGGATCAGACTTGGCCACGACCGGCCCGGGAAGTATGTTGTAATCCATTGCAACAGGGAAGGGAATCCACATTCGCACCTACAATCTCTGCTTCCTCGGCTTTGGCAACGTGAACCGCACGCTCGTGCAACTGCTCGGCGACCGCGAGCAGGAACTACGCGACCGGTACGGAATTGCCTGGCGCATCACCGGCATTGCCTCCCGCCGCCTCGGCTGGATCGCCGATCCAAACGGTTTGAACACCGACTCCCGTGTGGCGCGGGCACTCTTGCCCGCGACAACCTCGGGGGATGATTCAAAGCCCGAGCATGTCCGCTCCTGGCTAGACGCCGCCCAAGCCGACGTCCTCTTCGAAGCTACCTCCCTCAACGTCGAAACCGGCCAGCCCGCCATCGATCACATCCGTGCCGCGCTCAACCACGGAGCGCATGCCATCACCGCCATCAAAGGCCCAATCGTCCACGCCTATCGCGAGCTGCGCGATCTCGCCGCTGCAGGGTGCCCCACTCTTTCGCGTTCTTTGCGAAGGGGTGGGCACACGCGCTTCCTGTTCGAATCTACCGTCAT
>JASIKQ010000234.1 GCA_030049565.1 Candidatus Sulfotelmatobacter sp. | reverse complement strand
TCTATTTCCTGGCTGGCTAATAAGTAGGGTCGATACCCCTTCGAAATCCAGCTCCGCGTAACCCGACTCTGTCGATAGCTCGTACAGGCTGCCCTGCCTAAAGTGCAGCACCGGGTCGGTCGCCGAAAGAACGACAAGCGGAAACGGGAGAGAACGCGCGCTATGAAAGTTAAAAAGCTTCTTGACGGCGTCGGTGTTGAGCTGTTCCGCGACCCACTGTGCAGAGACGGCCTTCTTCGGCGCGGGTGAATGGGTCTTTAGAAAATCTCCTATGTCGTGGAAGAAAGCTATGTCCACTTTTTCGGCAGCTAGTTCGTCCTTCAGCTCCTGGTGGAATTCGTTCGCCCCGGCGCCGAAGGCGCTGTCGCCGCTAATGAACGCGATTCCCTGGACGCGCTTCTTTGCGTAGGACATTGCCGCGAGCCAGAGCATAACATCCCGTAACTCCTCGCCCTGCTCGCTTGCTGGCTTGATCCGATGGATTCCCCTTCTCGCGACCTCTTCCACGTTGATTTCGGAATAGTCGTCCGCCACAAGCGCCCTGACACCCGGGCTCGGATTCGACAGCTCCCGCTCAAGCTGCAGTACCTCCGCATGTAGGTCGGGCGGCGAAAGCCGTTCGGGGACGTCGAGCACAAAAGAATGCCTACGCAGATTCCTAATTGCGTCATCGGCGCTCTTGTAGGCCTTGTCAAATTGTTTTTTGTATTCGCCGAGCACCTCGTCTCTAACAACCCGTGGCACAAATATGGCGCTGTCCGTGCGCCGTAGGTAGTCGAAGAGACCTTGAAATTGCGCACCCGTCATTTTGAAGTCGGCTACGTATCGGTTAGTGTCCAGAATTACGTCCATGAGGGCATGCACTGCCTTTCGGTCTGACCTACGGGTCCGGGGTTCAAACTGTGACAATAAATTCTTCAGCCCTAATTCGTACCACCTTTCGCTGGGCGGCTTGTTTCGTTGTTACGGAGACCGAGTCGTCCAAGAAGTCGCGAAGAAAGGGCGGTCGTTCGCTGAAAAGCACCTCGTACGGAAAGAATGCCGGGGCCGCAGCGCCGAGTTCGGCGAAGCTTCTGGGTTTTACGAATACGCAGGGGACCTTCGTGATGCCTCGACGCAGTAGCCCATAGCAGCGGTGATAGCCGTCACGAATAAACCACCTGCCGTTGTATTCGGCCACTTGCACAAATGGAACTCCGAAGTTTATTGCGAAACCAATAAAGTTCTGTTTTACTGGCCGCCCGCCCGGCACGACAGCGACATCGATCTCCGAGCCCGCGAGTCCTGCTACGCGAAGATTGGGATTGAGGGAGCTGAATGTGATGCCCCTTTGATCGTGGTCCATCGCTCCCTGTAGGGCCTCGGGGCCGACTGGGTCTGGGAGGCAGAAAGAGAAGATGCTTTGGAGGTCGCCCGGACGAACCGAGGCGTCCACGCGCTCGATTGCTCGCTCCTCCACTACGACTTTTTGGTAGCTCAAAACTTCGGTCAGATCCGCTAGGCCGACCCTCCACTCCATGCTTTGGAATGCCGCCGCCACGTCGGGTCGTTGACTAAAGGCTGCGCCTCGGTCCCTCAGTTCCTCCGGCATCTCTTGTAAGGCGGGTCTCGCTGAGCGAAACGGTGGCCGGGCGTTGTTAGCGTTCCGCGCCGATTCCCACACCTGCCTCTGGACCAGCGCATTCTCACCTGCCGCAGGGAGGTGGCCGAGCAGGGTGTTTATGGCTTCGGCCTCCGTCATCCAAGCGAGCAAACAACGGACGGATCTGTCCATAGATAGTCTCCGAGAGAAAAAGGGCGCGGCGTCTGCCGTGCCCCCGTTCACAGCTTACGTCTGTTGGACTGCTTAAGTTTGTTTACCTCAGCGGCTAAAGCCGCTTGCCTCTTAGCGTCAGTTTCGGCATGGCTGAAGCCATGCCCTTTCAAACCCACGGTCCGTCGACTCAGGCAAACTGCGCGCTCGCCGATTTGGACGGGTCGCCTCGCGCTTATTGCGACGCCAAAAAGCGGCGTCGCAGCGCGGTGGCTCCCTCAGGTCCTTCGCTCGGCAAAGAGCGCCTCGCTCAGGATGACAACGCAAAAACACGGGCGGACGAAGGCGTCCGCCCCTACACAAGCCTTCTTAGCTGCAGCCGCTGGTCGAGCCGCAGGACATGCATCGGTAGCAGCTGCCGTTGCGGGTCATGATGCTGCCGCAGAAGCTGCAGCTGGGAGCGTCGCCGAGATCGACGATGTTGGACAGCGCGTCGGCGGCGTGGACGGATGAGGCCGGACCGCGGACCTCGGACTTCGGGCCAGATACAGAGGCCGTGCCATTTACTTCCGCAGCGCCTTCAAGCTGAGGTCCGACGCCCGCGGGCCGCAGTCTCAGGTTCTCGAACAGCATTTGCTGCTGGCCGGTGAGGAAGCGGAGTTGGAGCCAGCGGAAGATGTAGTCCATGATCGATTTGGCGTAACCGATGTCGGGATTGCCGGACCATCCGCTAGGCTCGAAGCGAGTGTGGGCGAACTTTTCGCAGAACAGCTTCAGTGGCACGCCGTGCTGGAGCGCGATCGACACCGCGAGCGCGAAGCTATCCACCAGACCGCTGACGGTTGATCCCTCCTTCGCCATCGTGATGAAGAGTTCGCCGGGCTCTCCGTTGGGATAGAGGCCGACGGTGATGTAGCCCTCGTGATCTCCGACCTTGAATTTGTGCGTGATCGAGGCACGCTCCTCTTGCAGCTTATGACGGACGGCGCGCGGCGGAGCATTGAGGTCTTCTTCTTCATGGACAGCCGGGGCGGCTGTCCCTACATTGCCGGCCTGCGCGGTCTTCGTTCCCGCTGCGCTTAGCGGCTGCGCTTTCTTAGAGCCGTCGCGATAAATCGCCACTGCTTTCAGTCCGAGCTTCCAGGCTTGAATGTACGCTTCGCTGATGTCTTCGA
>JASIKQ010000233.1 GCA_030049565.1 Candidatus Sulfotelmatobacter sp. | reverse complement strand
TGTATTTCTGCGAAGCGTCGAAGATCGACATTTCGGCGTTGGTCGGCAGATGGCGGGTGAATCCGCCCTCGGTAGCCACAAGTTTATTGCGTAACCGCACATTAGCAAATGTCCCGCGCACCATCACTTCGTGATTACCGCGGCGCGAGCCGTAGGAGTTGAAATCGGCGGGCTTGACGCCGTGCTCCTGCAAATATTTTCCGGCGGGGCTGTCTTTCTTGATCGAGCCGGCGGGAGAAATGTGGTCGGTGGTGACGCTGTCGCCAAGCACGGCCAGCACGCGCGCGCCTTTGATTTCTTCGACGGCGGCGGGCTTGATTTTCATGTCGTCGAAATAGGGGGCGCGGCGGATGTAGGTGGAACTTTTTTCCCAGGCATAAGTCTGGCCTTTGGGAACGCTCAGGCTGCGCCAGCGCTCGTCTCCGGCGAAAACTTCGGCGTAGCTCTTCGAGAACATGTCGGCGGTGACAGAGTGGTCGACGGCTTCATCGACTTCACGCTGTGTCGGCCAGATGTCGGCGAGATAAACGGGCTTTCCATCTTTGCCTTTGCCGATGGCGTCTTTGCGAAGGTCGGTGTCGATGCGTCCGGCGAGCGCGAAGGCGACCACCAGCGGCGGAGACATCAGATAGTTCGCGCGAACTTCAGAGTTGATGCGGCCTTCAAAATTGCGATTGCCAGAAAGGACCGAAGCAACGACGAGATCTTTCTCGTCGATGACCTGCGAAACCTCCGCCGGCAGCGGGCCCGAGTTGCCGATACAGGTGGTGCATCCGTAGCCGACGATGTGGAATTTGAGTTTTTCGAGATAGGGCGTTAGGCCGGCTTTTTCGAGATAGTCGCGGACCACTTTCGACCCCGGCGCGAGCGAAGTCTTTACCCACGGCGGAACGGTGAGACCTTTTTCGACGGCTTTCTTGGCCAGGATACCCGCGCCGATCATTACCGATGGATTTGACGTGTTCGTGCATGATGTGATGGCGGCGATGACCACGCTGCCGTGTTTCAGCGAATCTTTTACGTTCGCGGGAACGTGCTCCTCCACATTCGGATCTTCGACGCCAATGGCAGCCGGGCTGCCGCCTTCCTGCTCCCAGCGGGCAGCATTGCCCACGCCGGAGGCGGTTGCGGTTTTTGCGGCGGCTTTTGGCTTGATCAGTGACGGCAGAGCTTTATTGAAGGACTCGGCGGCTTGCGAGAGAACCACGCGATCCTGCGGCCGCTTCGGTCCCGCTAAGCTCGGCTCAACTGTGGCAAGATCGAGTGTGAGCAATTCGGAGTATTCGGCTTCGGGAGTTTTTTCGTCGTGGAAGAGTCCCTGCTCGCGGCAATACGCTTCGACCAGAGCGATCTGTTCGGCACTGCGCCCGCTGAGTTTTAAATACTTCATGCTTTCTTTATCGACCGGAAAAATACCGCAAGTTGCGCCATACTCAGGGGACATGTTCGCGATGGTGGCGCGGTCGGCTAGAGGGAGATCGCGCAGGCCGGGGCCAAAGTATTCGACAAACTTTCCGACTACGCCGTGCTTGCGCAGCATCTCGGTGATTGTCAGAACTAGATCGGTAGCCGTTGCACCTTCGCGCAGGCGCCCCGTGAGCTTCACGCCCACCACCAGCGGAATCAGCATTGAGACTGGCTGGCCGAGCATGGCGGCTTCGGCTTCGATGCCACCGACGCCCCACCCGAGAATTCCGAGGCCATTGATCATGGTGGTGTGGCTGTCGGTGCCGACCAGCGTGTCAGGATAGGCGGTGCGCTTGCCGTTTCTGTCGCCGTTGCCGTCAGCTTCCTGCACGAAGACCACGCGGGCGAGGTATTCGAGATTGACCTGGTGCACGATGCCGGTGTCAGGCGGAACGATGGCAAGATTGCGGAAGCCGGTCTGCCCCCAGCGCAGGAATGAATAGCGTTCCTTGTTGCGCTGGAATTCGAGCAGGGCGTTCATATCGAAAGCGTTGGGCGAGCCGAATTCGTCGACCTGAACCGAGTGGTCGATGACCAGCTCGACCGGCTGTAAAGGATTGATCAGCGCCGGGTCGCCGCCGAGTTGCTTCATGGCGTCGCGCATGGCGGCGAGATCGACTACGCAAGGCACGCCGGTGAAATCCTGGAGCAGTACGCGGCTCGGAGTGAAGGCGATTTCTTTATCAGGCTTGGAATTCTTATTCCAGGCGGCCAGAGCGCGGATATCTTCCTTTCTAACGTTGCGGCCGTCTTCGGTGCGCAGCAGGTTTTCGAGAAGGATGCGCAGCGAATAAGGAAGGTGTTTGGTGGAGATTCCTTGTTTATCGAGAGCATCTAGGCGGTAGATCTCGTATTCTTTCTTACCGGATTTGAGAATAGAGCGGGAATTGAAGCTGTTCAAAGACATGATGGCCTTCCTGATAAAAATCGGGTGCCGGCGACAAGGGCCGCGCGGCTGGGATGAAAAAAATCGTGAACCTATAAGTTTAGTCCTTTTGGCGGGCAATTCGTAGGCTCCGGCCGAAAAGACTTAAATACAGAGGTCACGGTGTAACACAGAGTAGGGCAGGACTCGCACTTTCCTGCGCCTTGTATACGACACCCATGCCGCCGCCGCCGAGCATCTCGAGGACGCGGTAGTGGGAAATCGTTTGGCCGACAAGCGACGAAGAGTCCATTGCAGTGGAAAGCCCAAAATGACTGAAGGCTGTGGCACATCTTAAGTTGCGGTGGGAGACAAGTCAACGAACTCCGGCCACTTGGCTTGGCGGAGTTAGCGTGCGGCCACCCACACCTGATAGCCGACCACTGCCATCATAAACAAGAGATAAATCCGCAGTCCCCAAAGCAGCAGCAGTTCGTAGCCTTTGAGCTGCCGGCGGGGAATAAAATGTTTCTTCGCCTTCGCCAGTTGGTCGTGTTCGAGCGACGATAGGACCCAGCTTTGATCCGCAGCGAAGTCTTCTTCAATCCTTTTGTGCGTCATAAGACCGCTCCTAACTTTTATCTTCCTCCCAGGGCCGCGAAAAGATTGGGCGCGATGATGCTGATACCGAAAAGCACGCCGGCCGTCGTGAGAATTATTACCACCGCCGTAGATAGCACATTCGCCCAGAGCGGACTGACCAAGTCGCCCACCACTTCTCTATCGTTGACCAGCAAGTACAAG
>JASIKQ010000232.1 GCA_030049565.1 Candidatus Sulfotelmatobacter sp. | reverse complement strand
TGAGTTACATGCTTCCTCCCGATTGGGAAGAAAAATACAAAGGCCCGCCGCCCTCCGACAGCGGCCGCTACGTGTTGGCTCAACTGCGGCCGGTCGATTCTTTCAGAGGGGCGCGCGCCACTTTTCTAATCACGTCGCCTATTGGTCCCCCATCGCTGAACTGCATTGGTACGTTCTGGCCACAGAGATCCGATGCCACACCGTGGAAATGGTCATGAGCAGCCGCGACCCCAAATTGCTGGCGGATCTGGTTCTCGATCTGAACAAAATGAAAGTGCCCGCAGAGGGTGCTGCAACGGCGGCCAAGAGCGACCCTGTCTGCCTCAAAGATTATGCGCGCGAAGAAAACATGATTGCGCGAGTCGACCCCATCTTCAGTGAGCACAAGGTCAATCCCGTTCCCGTGCGCATCATTATTGATAAAGAAGGTAAAGTTAGGCACATTCATTTTCTCAGCGCCTTTCCCGATCAGGAAAAGGCCATCACTGAAGCCCTGCATCAGTGGAGCTTCAAGCCTTACCTGCAAAACGGAAAACCAGTTGAGGTGGAAACCGGAATCATGTTCGGGCGCGCGCCCAGGCCAATGCTGCCGCCGGGCGAAAGACCCGCTACCACGGAATGATGGCGAGCGCACCCTGCTTCCATTGCGGGCCGCACAGCGCTTTTCACTGTTCGTTCCTTCGCTGCTCATGCCTGCTTCGTCGTACACTCATGGGGCAAGAAAAGCCCCATGCCTCCAATCACGGCGCTCCTGCATACAGAAAATGATGCCCTGCGGCTGGGGCGAACCCTCGAGATGCTTCTGCCCTGCGCCGAGATCTTGATCGTTGACCATCATTCGTCTGATTCCACACATCACATCGCCCACGCATACGGAGCGCGAGTCGTGATCGCAGATGAGCGCCACGATGTGAGCCAATATCTCGAGTTGGTTCGCAACGACTGGATTTTCTGCCTGCATCCGGGCGAATCCATCAACGAAGGTTTGCAGGCCAGCCTTTTCGAATGGGTGGTTCAGCCGCTGAGTGCGGTTAGTGCCGTTGCCTACTGTGTATTTGCGCGCGAGCAAACGAATGATGGACAATGGCGGCAATCTCCCGAGCCCATAACTCGCCTCATCCCGCGCGCTTGGCAACGTTGGCATGGGCCTGTTCCAGAGCATGACCTATCAGCCCAGGCACTCGAAGGCGAACTGTTGCGCTTTGCCTGGCCCTGATAGAGCTTGCACAGCTTTGCGGCGGTTCGCTTGCGGTCTTATTCGGCCGTAGTTTGTTCGGGCGCACCAGATTCGGTCGCACCATCGTTCTTCCGGACAGTGACTTCAGTACCTTCGTCCCGTTGGCATCGCGCCCTTATAATCCAGTCAAGAAGCAGAAATTCCCGCGTTCTCCGAAGTGTATTCGCGCCCACGCGCGGTACCCTTCCGAACGCTTTTTGAAGACGTGGACCCTTTTTGCGCAGTCGCGATCTTTGCCCTCGGGCTGGCCTTCGGCAGCTTTCTGAATGTGTGTATCTACAGGCTGCCGCTTGACTTATCGGTAGTATCGCCGCGATCGGCGTGTCCGCAATGCAAGCGCCCGATTGCCTTTTACGACAATGTGCCCATCGTCAGTTGGCTGATACTGCGCGGCCGCTGCCGTCATTGCCAGGCGCACATTTCGCCGCGTTATATGGTGGTCGAACTTCTTACCGGCGGACTGTTTCTCGGCTCCTACGCTTATTTCGGACTCACCCTGGCTGGGTTGAAATTCTGCGTCTTCGGATTCCTATTGCTTGGCCTGATATTCACCGATGCCGAAACCAAGCTACTGCCCAACAAATTGACTTTGCCCGGAATCGTTATAGGCGTGTTGTTCAGCCTGGTGGTTCCAGTACACGACGTGGTTTCGCAGTTTCTGCCCGGGGTATTGAATTTGCCCTTCAGCGCCGATATCGCCACCCATCTGCTTTCGTTAGTTGATTCTCTGCTTGGTGCAGCGGTTGGGGCGTCCTTTATTTATGGCGCCGGAGCGGCTTATCTCCGCTGGCGCGGAACCGAAGGCATGGGCTTCGGGGACGTGAAGCTGATGGCGATGATCGGGGCATTTATCGGCATGAAGCTCACCATCTTCACGATTTTTGCGGCGTCGCTGGCAGGATCGCTATGCGGACTCTCCACCGTTCTCATCGTTTGGAGCAAGCGCACTCACCGTTTCGCCCGTCGCTTCGCTGATGTGGAGGTGGCGCGACGTCGCGCATGGCAGTCGGCGCAAATGGTCTATCGCCATTACCAAATGCCATTCGGAGTTTTTCTCGGCAGCATGGCTCTGCTGGCCTTGTTCGTGGGTAACAAAGTGTTGAATTGGTACGGAGGCCTATGGTAAGGCTGATGACCAATCCGCTAATCTTGCGCTCGCTGCTGGTTCTGTTCATCGCCAGCGCCGCGTTTGCCCTCGCCGTGTGGCTGATGCGTGCCCTGCGGCAGAAGTTAGCCGCCGAGGCCAATGTTGACTTCGGCGCTTCCGGCAGGTTGGAAGCTCTGCCTCTTCACGTTTACAACACTGTGATCCAACAGCTCAAACAACAGAAGCACGAATTGCAAGTGCACAATCAGGCCGAGCTGAGGCGCGCCCGCACCAGCGAAAATTTCAACCAGGCGGTGCTTTCGAACCTTTCTTCGGGCGTGCTGGTTTTTGGACTTAACGGCTTGGTGAAACAGGCGAACCTCGCCGCCAAGCAGATATTAGGTTTTAGTTCGCCTTCAGGCATGAGCGCGGAGGACATTTTTCGGGGCGCAGTGGTTTGCTCGGGCGATGCATCCGCGAACCGCCTTGCCAATATTGACCCGCACACCACGCTTGCAGACGAAGTGAACGCCGTGCTGCGCGAGGGGAGCAAGTGCCGCCACGTGGAAGCGGAATACACAACCCCTGCGGACCGGAAGCTCTGCATCGCAGTCACAGTTTCGCCGGTCCCAGCGGTCGATGGCAGCCTGCTCGGCGCAGCCTGCTTGATCAGCGACCGCACCGAATTCGAGCGCATCCGCCAGCAGCAACAATTGCAAGGCCAGATTTCCGCTGAAATGGCGCTGGAGCTGCACACGTCGCTGGCCACGATTTCCGAGCACGCGCGTCGCTTAGCAGAAAATCAAGGTCAGGAATTAGCCTCGCAACTGGCCTGCGGTATCGCAGCCGAGGCGACGCGGCTTGATCGTGACATTGGAGGATTTCTTACGAGATACGCGGAGTCGCGCGCAGCCGTAGCGCCGGCAAGCGCAAAATCTGCAAATCGAGGTCAATGTTGAAAAGCAAGAATGTAACCCCGCTCTGGTCAAAGGATGAATCTATGAAGCGCATCACCTTCGCAACTCTGTCGGTTTTCTGCACTCTCTTGCTGGCTTCCCTTGCGGGAGCGCAGGCTCCGCCAACTCCGGTTCAGTCAACATCCGATCAATCTTCTCTCGGCGACTACGCGCGTAAAGTGCGCAAAGACCCGGCCGCAAAAGCCAAGCCCAAGGTGTTTGACAACGATAATCTCCCTACCGACGACAAGCTGTCCGTGGTCGGACAAAAGCCGGATACCGTTGCCGCCAACGATAAGAAAGACGATGCCAAGCCGCAGGACGAACAAACCAAGAAACAGGCTCAGTGGAACGAGTGGAAGGGAAAACTGACCAAGCAAAAAGATCAGATGGACCTGGCCGGGCGCGAACTCGACGTACTCCAGCGCGAGTATCAGCTTCGTGCCGCCGCCATGTATGGAGACGCAGGCAACCGTCTGCGCAATGAAGGCCAGTGGGATAAGGAGGATGCCGACTACAAGCAGAAAATCGCCGACAAGCAGAAGGCCGTCGACGATGCCAAACAGAAGCTCACCGACATGCAGGAAGACGCGCGGAAGGCTGGCGTTCCGGCTTCCATGATCGAACAGTAAATGATCGAGCAAGAAACGATCGAGCAATAAGGCTGACTTCCTCCATCCTGGAACGGGCGCGGGCTTGAAAACCCGCGCCCTTCAACTTGTTTAAGGGATTATTTCCCGCGGGCATAGAATCTGTTTACTGCGTAGACTGTTTTTCAAATCTCTTCTATAACTAAACAGCGCTTTAGCGCCGCAAGCAAATAGCAATTCGCACGGCATGATCCCACCCACGCTCGCCCATATCCTGCTGTCAACCATCATTGCCGTCAGCGTCCTTCTCATGCTAATCCGCCCTCGCGACATCCCAGAAGCTTATTGGACGACTGCCGGCGTAGCTCTGCTGCTCGGGTTTCGTCTTATTACTTTTCGGCTCGCCGCGCGAGGCCTCGCTAAGTCTTTAGATGTCTGCCTGTTTCTCATTGGCATGATGCTGCTGTGTGAACTGGCGCGCGCGCACGACGTCTTCGACTGGCTTTCCGCCGCCGCCGTCCGCCATGCCGATGGCTCCTGTGCGCGACTGTTCACCCTGGTTTATATGCTCGGCACCGTGGTTACGGTTTTCATGTCAAACGACGCCACGGCGGTGGTTCTCACGCCCGCTATTCTCGCGGCTGTACGTAAAGCAAAGGTCGAGCCCCTTCCGTATTTGTTTGTTTGTGCGTTCATCGCAAATGCCGCATCTTTTCTCTTACCGATTTCAAATCCCGCCAACCTGGTTGTCTTTCACAATGCCATGCCGCCGCTTGGAAAATGGCTGCTTGCCTTCGGTGTGCCATGTCTTCTCTCGATCGTGACAACTTTCTTTGTCATGCGAAGATTCTTTTGGAGAGAACTCCGGGGACGAATCGACCTCGTCGTCGAAGCCAGGTCCCTCAACGCTAACGGCAAGCTGGTGCTGGTTGGCGTCGGCGTCATGGTTGCGATTCTGCTCACCGCATCCTCGCTGGGAAAAAACTTGGGCCTGCCAACTTGCCTTGCCGCTGCCGGCATTACAGCCGTGGTCTGCGTCAAAGAGCGAGCCAATCCTCTGGCTCTCACCCGCGAAATAAGCTGGCAAACTCTGGCTCTGGTCGCAGGTCTGTTCGTGATGGTAGACGCCATCGAGAGCATGGGCGCCATGCAGTACACAAAGGAGTGGCTCGCCTGGGCGCAACATCTTGGGCTTTTTGCCGGAGAAATGGTCACTGGCTTCGCCGTTGGCATCGCCGACAATCTGGTCAACAATCTCCCGCTCGGCCTTATTGCCGGCAGCACTCTGCGCGTGGCGCATGCCAGCGGCCCGATCACCCAGGCGGTTCTTATCGGCGTCGATCTGGGCCCGAATCTTTCCATCACAGGTTCGCTGGCGACCATCCTGTGGCTGATCGCCCTGCGCAAGGAAAAGCTTAATGTAAGCTTTTGGAATTTCCTGCAAATAGGCGCCATCGCCATGCCCGCTGCCATGCTCGCCTCTCTGCTGGGCGCGGTCCTGATGCAGATTTACTTTTCCGCTCCCTAACCAGATCCGTGATGAAGCAAAACTCGAGATTTGCCCGAGAGTTCGAAAACTCTGCAAATCCCTGCTTCATATCGTAAGATGCCTGTGGTTAGACAACTCCCGTGGAACTCTACCACTGGCTTCCGCCCGAAATCCTCAAAATCGTCCTCGTCTTATTCTTGTCGTTCCTGATCGGATTCGAGCGGGAAGAGCACAAAATCGCCGCTCGGGCTTACGCGTTTGGCGGAGTCCGCACCTTCCCTTTGATCGGACTGATCGGCTATTCTCTCGCACTGCTTTCCGGGCCTCAACTGCTTCCTCTCACCATCGGCTTCCTTGTCGTCGCCGGATTTCTGCTCTTGTCCTACTGGCACAAACTCAACTCAACCGAGCCGGCCGGGGTTACCTCGGAAATGTCGGGCCTAGCCACATTTCTGGTTGGCGCGCTCGTCTACGACGGACATTTTTGGATCGCCACCACTCTTAGCGTCGCCTGCCTGTTGCTGCTTGACCTCAAAGAAGGTCTGGAGAAACTTGCAGGTCGCATTCCCGCGGAGGAGATTCTCACTTTTGCCAAATTCCTTCTGCTAACGGGCGTCATTCTGCCGGTATTGCCGAATGCGGAATTCACCCGCTTCCACATCAATCCTTTCAAGACTTGGCTGGTTGTTGTTGCTGTGAGCACAATCTCCTACGGCAGTTATGTTCTGCAAAGGTTAACGAAAGATGGAGGCGGCATTGTTTTAGCAGGATTGCTTGGAGGAGCCTATTCCTCCACCGTGACGACGATCGTTATGGCGCGGCGTGCGGCCCGCGAGCAGCACCCGCATCTGTTCGCCGGCAGTATTCTTATCGCCTCTGGAGTGATGTACTTGCGCCTGATCGTGCTACTGGCGCTGTTCAATCGTCAATTGATGTCGCTGCTGGGGCTGCCGTTTTTAGGTCTGGCAGCCCTGGCAGCCTGCATCGGGTGGCTTTGGACTCGGCGCGCCGATCCCAGCGCGCAAACCGTCGTCCGCGAGTTCGAACCCAAGAACCCTCTGGAACTCTCAGCGGCGTTTTTCTTCGCCGCGCTGTTTCTCGCCATGCTGATCGCGACCCAGTTGGCCGTCACTTACCTTGGCAAAGCCGGAGTCAATACGCTCGCCGCCATCATGGGGGTCACCGATGTCGATCCCTTTATCATGGGCATGACACAAGCCGCAGGTACGCTCACCCCGCTAACGGTCGCAGCCGCCGCGGTCGTCATTGCCGCCGCCAGCAATAATCTAGTGAAAGGCGTCTATGCTTACAGCCTCGCCGACCGGAAAACCGGCGTGCAGAGTTTATCGTTTCTATCCGCTTTGACGGTTGCCGGTCTCGTGCCGCTGATTTGGCTAGGATGGTAGGCGTGCAGTTCTTGGCCGTTTCGGGTCAAGAACGTGAGGTTGGTGTGTCGTGATCGAAAATCACGATGCGTATCGTGTGCCTTAGAATTTTGCCCCGGATGGAAACCCGCGTAAACCCAGGGTCTAAAAGTGGTGGGCAGTGCAGGACTCGAACCTGCGACCTCCTGCTTGTAAGGCAGGCGCTCTAACCAGCTGAGCTAACCGCCCACACGCGAAGCTCTAATTCACCATCATAGCGTATGGCGGTTCCTTATCACGGCCTCTAGTCCGTGGCGATGCGCGTCCAGGCGCCGGGATAGCTGGTCACCAATCCCAAATCGTCGACCACGATTTCGG
>JASIKQ010000231.1 GCA_030049565.1 Candidatus Sulfotelmatobacter sp. | reverse complement strand
CGAAGGTGACGTCCTTGTCTTCCTTTGCGCCCAGCTCGACTTTCTGCTCGAAAGCGACTCCGGCGATTTGTCCTCTCAATGTGCCCAGCACAGAATGATCCGTGCCGTTTTTCACTTGCGCGGTAACCGTAAGCTGAGCCGAGTCATGCGCCGGTGAATTCAGCTTTGAAACCACGGTGGGATAGCGAATCGCCACTGGCCCGCTCGTGCGGAGGTACACTTCGCGCCACAGGCCCATATTCTTGTCGGGAGGCGCGGGGTTCCAATCGACGAACGTAATTGCGAGATCGCGTTGAGTAGGTGCGAAGACTTCGACAGCAAGAACGTTTTCAGCGCCCGCTTTCACTGCATTGGTAACGTTGAACTCGTACGTTCGCCATGCGCCCGCGACTGAGTCAGAATTCGCAATCTGTCTTCCGTTCAGCCAAATGTTGGCGCGGTAGTTGATGCCCTTGAAATTCAGCCAGACGGTTTTTCCGCCGTAAGAAGCGGGGAGGGAAAACTGCTTGCGATACCACCACGGAACCGCGTAGGGGCTGTCCGCCGGCATGGCGATGTTGGAGAAGTTTGCTCCGATCGAGTAAGCCACGCCGGGAAACTGCCGCAGATTCATCGCGAAATATGGGTCAGGCAGCGTTTTATCCTTCACGAGTGCCGCGACGACAGTCGTGGGAATGGTAACTTCGTGCCATCCCGAGGGAACGAAGCCAGGAGTCGAAATGACATCTCCCGACGCGTCGACCTTGGCTGAGGATTGCAGATTCCAGTGATAGTAGAGCCCCAGCCTGTCTCTCTCCGCGTAAGCCGGTATCTGCGCGAAACTCGTGGCGGTCAGAAGCTGGGCGCCAACTAATGGAGTGAGTGTTAAGAGTAGCCGAAACCTTAGAAAAGCCGGAAGTCTTCTCGGAAAATCCATTCGTCTCCCTTTCGCAATACTGACGACAAGCAATTGACCCAAAACTTAAGACCGGAACCAGGGATACCACGTTCTATTGATACGTTTCAATAGCCGATTTCCAAGAAAAGATCCCTGGTTAGCTCACAGACGCTTTCGCCCGTCCTCCAGTCCTCATTGGGAGTCCGCCACCGCTACGTGCCGTGGGGAAGCGTGGTGAAGATATTTTTTGAGCCTCTGCGCCTCTCGTGTGGAATCCGTCGACGCCGGGAACCCTCGTTCCGGTAGTTTATAATTGCTGGTTCCCCTCACCTTTTCTGGAGTGACAAGAAGATGATTCGATTTTTGCAAACCGAAGGCCCCATCAAGAAAGTTGTGCTCAGCGGACTGCTGTTGATCGTCTGCGGAGCCATGGTGATCGCCTTCGTGCCCGGCATCGGAAGCAACTACAACACGCCGGGCAAAGGCATCATCGCGAACGTAAGCGGCGAAGAGATTACAACCCAGCAGGTGCGCGAAACCGCGCGCCAGATGGCGCAACAGCAGGCGGCGCAATACGGGCAGAATGCGTCTATGCTGATTCCCTTCCTCATCCAGCAGGATACGCCGCGGGCCGCCGACCAACTGATCGACCGGGAAGCCCTGCTGAGCGAGGCGGAGCATCTGGGACTGAAGGCTACTCCGCAGGAAGTGCGCGATGAACTCCAGCACGGCCGCTACTCCGAAACCTTTTTTCCGGGGGGAAACTTCATTGGCGAAGCCGAATACGAGAACTTGCTGGCGCAGCACAACCTGACTCCGACGATGTTTGAAGACGATGTCAGGAAGCAGATTCTGATCGGCAAACTCGAGGCGCTCATCGCGGGCAGCGCCTCCGTGAGCGATGCCGCCATACGCCAGCAGTTCACAAAAGAAAATACAAAAGTCAAGTTCGATTACGCGGTTTTGAAGGAAGACGATATCAAGAAAGGCCTGCATCCCACAGATGCAGAGCTGAAGGCGTTCTATGACAGCCACGTGAAAAGCTACGCCAACTCGATTCCGGAGAAACGCAAAATCAAGTACGTGGTCCTGGACACGAGCAAACTGAAAGATGCCGTGCACGTGACGCAAGATGACTTACAGGCTTACTACAATCAGCACCGGGATCAGTATCGTGTAGCCGAACAGGCGAAGGTCAGCCACATTCTGATCAAGACCCCGCTGCCCGGACCTGATGGCAAGGTCGATGAAAAGGGCGTAGCCGAAGCGCAGAAGCGGGCGGAGGATATTCTCAAGCAGTTGCACAACGGGGCAAATTTCGAGGAACTGGCGAAAAAGTATTCGGAAGATCCGGGCAGCGCCAAAGAAGGCGGATCGCTGGGCTGGATCGGCAAGGGCCGCACGGTTCCCGAGTTCGAAAAAGTGGCGTTCTCATTGCCCATAGGACAGATCAGCGGTTTGGTCAAAAGCAGCTATGGGTTCCATATTATTCGCGTCGACGCCCGGCAAGAGGCGCACATGAGAGCGCTCGATGAAGTAAAGAGCGAGATTGAGCCGATCATCAAGCAGCAGAAGGCGCAAGAGTTGGCGCAAAAGCAGGCCGACGATCTGTCGCAGCAGGCCAAAACGCAGGGCTTGGATGGGGCCGCCGCATGGCTGAAGCTGCCGGTGGTCACATCCGATTTCTTCGCCCGCAAAGACGTGTTGCCGGGAGTGGGGCCGGCGCCGCAATTGATGGAGGCCGTGTTTACGGCACAGGAAAAATCTCCGCCGCAGACGGCCCCGACGACTCAGGGCTTTGCCATCTTCCAATTGCTCGGGGTGAAGCCACCGGCCACCCC
>JASIKQ010000022.1 GCA_030049565.1 Candidatus Sulfotelmatobacter sp. | reverse complement strand
GCTTGAGCGCCGCACGGGTTGTTTTGAATTGGCCGAGGGCGGCACGATCCTGCTCGATGAAATCGGCGAAATGCCGGTGGCGACGCAAGCCAAACTGCTGCGCGTGCTCGAAGATCACAAGCTGCGGCGGCTGGGCAGCAAGGTCGAAACCGCGGTCGACGTTCGCGTATTGGCCGCCACGAATAAAGTTCCGGAAGAAGCGGTCGCCAGTGGGGAATTGCGTAGCGATCTCTATTACCGGCTCAATGTCTTCAATATCCATATGCCTCCCTTGCGCGAGCATAAAGAAGATCTCGCCGACCTGGTGGAGCTGCTGCTGGCGGAGATGAGTGAGAAGCACTCGCGCAAAGTGGCCGCGGTCAGCGAAGCTGTGATGAACCAGTTCAACAATTATTCCTGGCCGGGAAACGTCCGTGAACTGCGCAACACGATTGAACGGGCGGTGATCGTCTGCGAGGGCGGCATGATCGAAACCAAACATTTGCCCCCCGGATTCGGCCAAGTTCCTCTGCGCCCTGCCGTTAACGATCCTGATGCCGTTCGTCTGGGTGTGGGAACAACGGTTGGCGAAGCCGAAAAAATGTTAATTCTCAAGACCTTGCAGTCCACGAATAATAATAAGACCAAGGCCGCGGAAATTCTCGGCATTAGCCTCAAAACCCTGCATAATAAACTGAAGGAATACGGCAGCGGCACTGCGGAAGCGGGCGCTGAAAAGGAAACCACTGAGCAGTAATGCACGGGGCGTTTGAACGCTGCTTCTCAGCATGCGACGTAAAATCACCATCGTTTTCGCCATCACCTTGCTGGTCACCGTACTGGCGGTGACGTTCTCCTATTTCTACATCTCCCAGATTCTTGCTCAGCATATTACCAATGCCTACGATGGCGCCGACCGCCTGGCCAAACAACTCGTCTATTTCGCGGGAAATGACCTGCCTGATTTAAGCAGCACGCGCGTAGATACGAACAATCCAGAAGCTGTCCGCCGCGCACTCGCGGAATACCTGCCGATGGATACCAACATCCTCAACAATCTCCAATCGGATATTGCCCTCTGGCCTTCTGTTTACGATGTTTCCGTCGTCGATGCCAACGGCAAGGCATTGTTCCACACGACCGCTAAAGAGGTGGGCAAGCAAATTCCCGACCGCCCGTCGTTCGTCGAGGTCAGGAGGGCGCACTTTCGCAGGCAACTCATGGTCGTGTACAGCCCCGCTACCGTCTATGACGTAACCGCACCGCTGTTTCTGAATGGATATCCCTTTGGCACGGTGCGCATTGGCGTTTCCACGGTATTCCTCAAGAGCGAAATCACGCCGCCCTTGATGAGCGCGATGTATCTTTCCGTGGCTGCGATTTTCCTATCCTTCTTTTTCGCAGCGGGCGTCTCCAACATCGCTCTTGGTCCTCTTCGGGCGATCAGCCGCAACCTCGATAGCGTGACTGCAGGCGAAACCGAGGCATTGTCGGGAGATGAATCGGAGCACGATGAATTCGGCCTGGTCTCGCTGAAGATTGCAAATCTTGGCCGGCAAATGCGCGACAGCCGCGAAATTTTCTCCGCCCTGAAGGACAATGTGGACCAGCTCATGTCCAAACTTCAAGATGGACTGATGCTGTTCACCCGCGATTCTCGCGTCGTTCTGGTGAGCGCCCCGGTGGAGCGCTTTCTGGCGCGGCCGCGCCAGGAATTGCTGGGGAGAACCGTGAAGGATATTTTCACCCGCGACAGCGCGCTGGGGGCGGCGGTGCTCGATGCCTTCGCGCATCGCAAGCCGCTGGCGCAACGGGAGTTCGCCGCGGCGGGAAGGCGGGTGCAGGTGTCGCTGGATTTTGTGCAGGAGAGGAGCACCCAAATTGGCGCGCTGTTAATCATGCGCGACACGGAATCTGTACGCCGCATCGGCGACGAAATTGAAATGTCGCGGCGTCTCTCGGCCAGTGGGCGCGTCACCGGCGGCGTAGCCCATGAAGTGAAGAATCCCATCAATTCCATCGTCTTGCACTTGCAGCTTCTGCAGAACAAATTGGCGCAACTGGATCCCGATACTCGCCGCCACATGGATATCATCGGCAACGAGATTCATCGCCTCGATCGCGTGGTGCAAACTTTGCTCGACTTCATGCGCGCACGAGATCTGCGTCTTGTCGACGTCGATATGCGCCGCCTGCTTGATGAAGTCGCGGTGCTGGCCGCGCCCGACGCCGAACAACACGGCGTCAACATTAATCGTGACTTGCCCGCAGACCCGCTCCCCATCAAAGCTGATCTCGATTTCATGAAACAGGCGCTTCTCAATGTGGTGCTCAACGGCATTCAGGCCATGCCGCAGGGAGGTGAACTCGTCATCGCCGCCCACCGCAATGAGCACTCGGCGATTGCCGAGGTCCGCGATCAGGGCACGGGCATCCCGCTCGAAGTGCAGGATAAAATCTTCGAGCTTTATTTCACTACCAAGAAAGAGGGCAGCGGCATCGGCCTGGCGCAGACTTATCAAATTCTCCAATGGCATTACGGGTCGGTAGAATTTGAATCCCGCGAAGGAGAGGGTGCGACCTTCCGCTTTCGGCTGCCGCTGGCAGTGACGGAGAATCAAACCGTCGCCGACTCCAATATTAATCTTGCAACCCGATAAGCCAGACGGGGCAACTAATGTCGGCTAAAATTAAAGCTTCGCCACG
>JASIKQ010000230.1 GCA_030049565.1 Candidatus Sulfotelmatobacter sp. | reverse complement strand
CACTTGATGATGATCCGCACGTGTCGGTCCTTATAAATCCCTCGGTCACCAGGGACACATTTTCGCCAGCAGGTTTTCCGGCACGCCGTTGGGCTGTTCTTTCGTCTCCTTCTCTTCTCCGCAGACTTTGGCAGAAGGGGACCCACCCTCCTTGATCACGTCGTCAAGCCTGACATCATGGCTCCCGGCAACAACATTGGTGCGGTTCCTGAGCCAGCCGACAACACTGGGTGCGCCAGCCATCGCTTAGCCGAAGTACGAGGAGAAAAACTCGGCAGCGGGGACACTCGCAGGCGAAGAAACATTCTGTGGACGCACTTTTTCAACACCCACGCCTGTTCTCGACAGTTGACTATTGCAACTTCGCGTACTCCGTTCTGGCTTGCTTCAGGATGGGGAGATCGGGGTCGGCGTCTTTCCAAAGAGCAAAAAAATCCTGGTAAGCGGCGCGGGCTTTGGCGGTGTCACCGGAGATCACGTAAGCACGGGCCATGCCAAGATGCCATAGCGAACTGACGGGATCGGTCCCGACCACGCCGCGATATTGGAATATTTTCTGGAACTCAGCCGCCGCCTCCGCCCCCTTATGCTCCGCCAGATAAGCTTGACCGCGCACATAGACGGGATACAGATTCACCGGCTCCCACCCGGCTCCTACCGCCGCCATCTCATATTGACTGGCGGCTTTGAGGGCCTCGATCGCCTTTTCAGGATCCTTCCGCGTAAGTGCAATTTGACCGCGTAGCGTGGGCACGTATTCGAACTTTGCCCATGTATCTTCGGGGAATTGTTTGGCCAGGTTGTCGGCGAGAGTCTGCGCTTTGGCCAGGTCTCCGGCCAGGGCCAATGCCAGTCCGGCGACATACTCCACATCGCGGGCGGTAGACAGTTTCAGTGCCGCTGCTGCTCTTTGTTTTGCTTCCGTTGAATTACCAAAATAGGCTTCTCGCAAAGCCGCTTTAGCTTCATCGAAGGCCGCCACTTCATTTTCGTCGGCGTGCTCGGCGGACGCCACCGCCCGGTTGTTCAACTCGCGCGATTTCAGCAGCTTCCCGGCACTCGCCGCGCTGTCGGCTTCGAACGCCAGAAATACGTCCTCCAGTCCCACCTTGCCCGCCGACCAGGCCACTTGTTGCGACATATCCGCCGTGTCGTTTTGCGGGAAGTCATTCCAATACATCCAAATGTGGAGATAAGGAGAATCGAGGCCCTTCTTCAGCGCCTCGTCGGCTGTCGCCCGCGCTTCCTCCGGGCGATTCAGGACCGCATACGCAGCGACCAGGTTGCAATAACTCCCACCATCCGGGTTTAGACGGCGGGTCGCAATGGCTTCGGTGAGGCTCGGTTCGTATTGCCCAAGGCCCCCGAGAACCGTAAAAAGATTGCGCAGCGGCGCATCGTCCCGCGGATACTCCTGCGACCACTGTTGGTTCACCTGCCGCGCCTTTTCGAGGTCGCCGGTGGCGTACTGATAATAAACAGACTCGATGTAGAATTTTTCCTGCGCGCTCACCCGGTCCCGCAGTTCGTAGGCTCGGCTTATCGCCTCGGCGCTCAGCTTCGTCTGCACCAGTTGGTTATAAGCCACTCCGAGCGACGCATAGGCCATGGCAAAATTTGCGTCACTGTTGATGGCGTGCTTGAAAAGAGGAATCGATCCTGGGGCAGACCCACTGGCGCGATCCTTGTTTCGGTGCCTCGCTCCGCGTAGCAGAAGGTCTTGAAAAGCGCGAACCGGAATTAGTCGCCGTCGTCCAACGGTGATGGTCTTTAGTTCCCCTCGTGCCGCCAGATATTGAAGTGTCCTCAGACTCAGTCCGCTTTCCTCCGTTGCTTTTTGAAAGGTGATGGTGATCGCCATTTCTTGAGGTCTCCTTTTGCGCTTGACTGCACGCAAAGTATGGCGTATTGTCGCATCATATACAATCGCAACTTCGTATGACGGAGACGGGGTCATGGCCGCGCTGCAAAGATGTTGTCGTTGAGGGTGATCATGTCAGCTCCGTGCTCGACTACGAAAACGAGTATGACTTCGTCGATGCCTACGAGCGCGACGCCCATCTCAGGCTTCTCGAAATAGGGAACGAGCAGGGCCTCGCCGCGTTTATCAAGAGCTTTGGCCCGCTGTTTATGACCCGTGAGGACGGCAGCCCTGTTCTGAGGCCGGGTGGGACTTTCCAGGGTGTGAGTTCGACCCGCGTGTACTGGGAATTCCAAAAATGGTTGAGGGCGTTACTCCGATTGTTAGAGGTTCGCAGCGACTCTCGGAACCTTCGGAGCGCCGTGGTGAGCTTCGTAGAAGCGGAAATTCGAGCAGCCAAGAGCTTCGGAAATCTCCGCGCGAAGGCACCGGCTGGCGTCAAACTTGCCGGATTCAAAGTTTGGCGACAACGCGAGCATCCCGGTTCGCTCACCGAGTGGGTAAGAGATGCACCCGACGCGCTCATTCGTGAGATCGCAGCCGTACTGATAGCGGAAAGCATAGAGGTGAAATCAGGCTTTGGTGCGAGGGTCAAGAAGCGAGGAATTGAGGTCATCGCAAGGCCAAAACTGAGAAATCTGGGCGATGCATTGGAGTGGATGTGCTGGTACGACGAATTTCTCAAGCGGCCTTTGGTGTTCTGTTCTGAATGCGGGAAACCGTTTCGACCTCAGTCCGCGCATCGCAGGAAATATTGCGATGACAAAAAGTGCGGTCAGCGCGTGGCCTCTCGAAATTACCGACGAAGGGAGAGGCTGAAAGGAAAGAGAAGTGGGCAGAGAAATCTGCAGGAGGAACTGCACTA
>JASIKQ010000229.1 GCA_030049565.1 Candidatus Sulfotelmatobacter sp. | reverse complement strand
GTGCCGTTCTGGTCGATGTCGAAGCCGAAAATCTGTCCGCCAAACTTGCTGTGCACGACGACCTTGCCCGGCCCGATGGCGGGATTCGTTTTAGTGTCGCTCGACTGCGCAAATAATGCGGCCGCGCTCAAAAGCATTGCGGCTGCGGAAAATAATTTAAGTTGAGTGCCTTGAACTTGCATTCCGATCATTCCTTTCAGCATAAGCTGGAAATTTCTGCCCGATTGGCAGTTTCACGCAGTTCACAATAGGGCGATTGTCGTTGATGCGTGTCAGGTGTTTGTCAAAGATTTGTCAAACCTGGTTTGCCAAGCCAGATTTTGTTTAAAACCCACGGCAAGACAGGGGATGGAACCTTCCTGTAAAATCGAATGCGGAATCAATCAGGAGAGAACGAATCATGGCAGTAGGCGCCAAAATAGCGAAAACCGCGGACCGCAAGAAGGTCATGGATACCAGCAAGAGCACCGCTTGTCCCAAGTGCGGCAAGGACACGCGCATTGTGAAGCGGCTGAAAGACCGCGAGCGCGGCGTGCCGGGCGGCATTTACATTTCCTGCTCAGCTTGTGATTTCTACGAGAAACTTTAAAAAAGAGAAGCTCTAAGAAAAAGGGTTTACACCGCAACCGTCACCGAAGTTTCCGTTCGGGTGACTGGCCGGTACATCGTATCCCGCTCAACGGGCACGCGCCCAGTAGCGCGGATCAATCTCTCCAACTCTTCGCGCCGCATGCCTTGCGGGGTGGTCGCTCCCGCATCGTGATAAATCTTTTCTTCAATCACCGTACCATCCATATCGTCGGCACCGAAGCGCAGCGAGATTTGTGCGATCTTCGGCGTCATCATCTGCCAGTACGATTTGATATGCGGGAAATTGTCCAGCACCAGCCGGCTCACCGCGATCTGCTTGATGTCCAACATGCCCGTCGTCTTCGGCAAATGCTGCAGCGGCGTGTTAGCGGGATGGAAAGCCAGCGGAATAAAAGTCTGGAAGCCGCCGGTTTCGTCCTGCAGCGCACGCAGTTTTAAAAGATGATCGACGCGATCTTCATCATTCTCGACGTGCCCATACAACATGGTTGCGTTCGACTTCAGGCCGATCTGGTGCGCCAGCCGCGCGGTTTCGAGCCATTGATCGCCATCGATCTTGTGATCGCAGATGATGTGCCGCACACGGTCGGCAAAAATCTCTGCCCCGCCGCCGGGCAACGAATCTACCCCCGACGCTTTCAGCTGTTCCAGCGTTTCGCGAATCGAAAGTTTCGCCCGCTTCGACAAATAGGCAATCTCAACCATGGTAAAAGCCTTGAGATGCACCTGCGGAAAACGCCGTTTCAGGCCGGAGCACAGATCGAGGAAATACTGAAACGGCAGATCGGGGTGCAATCCGCCCACGATGTGAAATTCCGTGACCGCTTCGCTGTAGCCGGAAGCAGCCGTTTCGAATGCTTCTTCCAGCGCCATGGTGTACGCGCCCGGCGCGTCCCTCTTGCGGCCGAAAGCGCACAGGCGGCAGGCGGCGACGCAAACGTTCGTCGGATTAATGTGCCGGTTTACGTTGAAGTACGCCTTGTCGCCGTGCATGCGCTCGCGAACGTAATTTGCCATCCATCCGATCGCTAAGATGTCGCCGCTGCGATACAGCGAAAGTGCATCTTCAGCATGCAGCCGCTCACCGCCCAGAACTTTCTCGTGGATGGGCTGAAGGCGTGGGTCGTCGGTTTGGAATGGATGTGCAGCCGGCATCTTCCTGATGATATCGCAGGCACTACATGAAGTCACAGAACCAAGGTTGCAAAGGCAGTTTCCTGGTCCACGTGAAACCCGCTAGCTAGTCTCTGCCAGTTTTTTCTTCGCCAGCGGACGCGCGAATGCATTTGTGGGATTATGAGCGTTCGACGCCAGCACTTTGCGGTAGTACTCCATCGCCTGCGCCTTATCGCCAGACTTCTCATAGGCTTCCGCGATCAACGCCAGGTTCAAGGGATCGCGCTGATCGGCCTTTCCGAGATCGGCGATTGCAGTTTTGTAATCGCCCAGATAGTACGCAACATAGCCAGTCAAGTAAGGATAAAAGCGAGCCTGGTCGGGATTGTTCGCCTGATCGAGAGCAGATTTCGCCGCCGCCACGTGCTGCTGAGCTTCTTCAGCCTCACCGCGCCGCGCGGCGATGCGCGCCTGCGCGTTCTCCCAGCGGAAGAGCCAGAGATTCTTGTCGGCCGTCGACAGATCAGGTTTTTTCAGCGCCGCTTCGTATCCTGACTGGTACCACTTGTAGGCGTTGGCCGTATCGCCCGATTCCAGATAAATGCGCGCCAATTCATTGGCCGTCTCGCCCGCTCCCACGAAATCGTGCCCAAACATGCGCGCATCGAACACTTGCTGTTCGTACTTCGCGGCTTCGGCGGCGTTTCCCTCAAACGCGTAAGACATGGCCATAGCGCGCTGCGCTTGCTGCTTCGACTCGGCAGGCGCCAAATCAATCGCCTTGGTAAAGTGCTCGCGCGCCT
Organism: Candidatus Sulfotelmatobacter sp.; assembly: GCA_030049565.1. GTDB lineage: Bacteria > Acidobacteriota > Terriglobia > Terriglobales > Acidobacteriaceae > Sulfotelmatobacter. The sequence continues at coordinate 4,837 of JASIKQ010000229.1, read as the reverse complement.
CGGCGTAGTCGCCCTTCAGATCAAGCGCTACGCCCGAGTCGAGCTGCGCCTCATACAGATTCGGCGACATCTCGAGCGCCTGCCTGTAAAGCGCCAGCGCTTCATCCTGCTTGCCTTCGCCGTTGAGCTTCTGGCCTTGTTTGACGAGATCGAGTGCGGAAGGCGCGGAAGCCTGCTGGGCGCAGGCGACAGACGCAAACAGAAAAACGAAAAGAGTACGAAGCATCGGAGACCTCCAGATGCAACGATTTTACTAGCTTGCGAGCACAAGAAGTGAGGCGTTGTTCAGCCTTACCCTGTGAACTCTCTATCCTCCGTGTATAATTGTTCGGAGTCCACCACCTTCTCAGGATCCAGACGACTGCTTCGCAAGCACGATTTCATACCCAGTTACTCGTGGCCCCGTTTGTGGATGCCTCCATGCTAAGCTAGCCTCACTGTGCGTGCGGGGCTTCTCGAAATCTTCCATGAAGAACACCGGCAGTTGCGTCCGGGGACTACTACGCCTGAGCTGAAGGTCGAATTCTTCGCCTTCACCAACGTCAACAGTACCATCCGCCTGCGCCAGGGACGGCTGCTGGTGCGGCTTTCCGACCTGCTCGAAGGCGCGCCCGATCAGGTGGTGCGCGCCATTGCCCACATCCTGCTGGCCAAGATGTACCGCAAGCCCATCGATCGCTCGCATGCCGCTCGCTACCGAAAATATGTGGCCAGCCACGAGGTAGTGAGCAAGGCGCATCTTGTTCGCCAGATGCGCGGACGCAAGCGCCTCGATTCTCCCCAAGGCCGCGTTTACGATCTCGACGCCGTTTTTGAAGATCTGAACCGCCGCTTTTTTCACGGCCTGATGGGCCGTCCGCGCATGAGCTGGAGTCCCACGAAACCCCGCCGCATTCTCGGCCATTATGATCCCGCGCACAACGCCATCATCATCAGCCGGATTTTCGATCATCCTCTGGTCCCGCGCTACGCCGTCGAATACATCGTCTACCACGAGATGCTGCACCTCAAGCATCCCGTCAAGCTGCGCGGCAGCCGCCGCTGTGTGCATTCGGCGGAGTTCCAGGCGGAGGAGAAGTTATTTCCGGAGTTGGCGCGCGCGGAGGCTTGGTTGAAAAGGTTGTGAATCCTAGTAGCAACTCAGCAAAGAGCTTGCTCGCAGGAACGTTGAGTATTTGAAGCCTCACTTTCTACGGCTTTGTGAGTTTAGTTCTTCGCCGCCTCCTCCACTTCCTTATATGACTCCGGCAGGCGCAGCGCATCGTCCGATGAGCCTCCAAAACGTGCCGCTTCGTAAACATCCGTAAAACGTCCAAGACGGGCACGTAACCGTTCATCCTTAATCGCGCACACGAATTCCTGCGGCGTCTGCGATGCCGTTTTCTGCACCCCGCGCCGCGCCAAAAATCGAATCATGCGTTCGTACCATACCGCGGCGGCCTGAACTGGAGCCCGTTCCGGATGCGCGCTTAAGCGGCGAGCGCGAATCGTTCGCGTAATCCGGCTGGCATTGAGCAGCAGAAGCAGCATTAACACTACCGTCGCACCACCAGCAAGCCAGCGGCGCGGCGAGTGCTCGAAACCGTGCTGGCCGCGCCGGGCCAGGTTCAGTAAGCGGCCATATCGTAGCCGTGCCCATGTCTGCGTCCGCTCGACCGAAGTTCGAGTGCCGCTCAGCACTGCATGTCCGAGAAGGTTCTGATGCGACGAATCATAGCTGACCACCCACTCGCGCCAGAACGATGCCGCTGCGTCCAGGTAAAGCAACGCCCGCTCCCATCCCTGCGGTGAAGCGACGCCTCCACCGGGTGTGGGATCGAACGTGACCCAACCATAACCCGGAAAATACACTTCCACCCACGCATGCGCATCCCGGGCGCGAATCACGTATTTGCCAGTCACATCGTTGAACTCATCGCTGCGAAAGCCATTCACCACTCGCGACGGAATCTTCAGCGTGCGCAGCATTACTGCCATGGCGGAGGCAAAATATTCGCAATGCCCCTGCCTGCGCTCAAAGAGAAAATTCCCTAGCGGATCGGCCGGCTGCGCTCGCGGCAACTGAAGCGTGTAGCCGTAGTGCGTTCTCAAATAGCTTTCGAGCGCGACTGCCTTGTCATAGTTGTTGCTGGCCGAACCCGCGATCTGCGCCGCCAGCCGCGGAATGCGCTCATCGATGCGCGGCAACTGGAAATAGAAATCGGCAAACGCTGGAAGCGAATTTCCCGCCGCGCGAAGCTGCTGGGCAGATGGCGTGGCAATATCCGAATCCGCTTCATAAACGCTGACGGAGCGCTGCGGGTCGAGATCAGTGACCGCTCCGCCCGCATCCAGCTCTAGACCGCGATAGGCTCCATTCACGCGCCGTGCCCACGGAGCAAGAAAGAAAACGTTAGTTCCAATCGGCTCCATGAGCACGCGGTAGTGAATCAGGTGATTGGGCTTGCCCGGTACCGTCATATCCGAGAGCGTGGCAGCCCGCTCAAGGCCCTGGCTGAACGGCGGGAGAAAGAATCCTCCATCGCCGTCGCGCCGTAGCACCATTATCTGCCGCAGATTCGACCAACTCTTGCCGTCGAAATGTGCCAGCGCCACGCCCCGCCAGTGCAACGCGTACTGGCCACGCTGGTCGCCGTCAATTTGAATGTGCATTACGACCGCGTCCGATTGCTGAATTTGCCCGATGCGTCCCAACTGCACGCGATCGCTGAACCCGGCCGAGTAATCAGTGGCGAAGGAATACGCGCCCAAATAGCTGGCCGAGACGCGGGGCAAAAGAAAAAACACAACCATCGCCCCGGCCAGGATCAGCACTGCCAATGCCGGCGTCACGCGCGCTAGCGCAAGCGCCAGATGCCGGTGCTCGTATGCGTCCGGCGAATGCAGCGCTTGGAAGCCGGAAGATTGTACTGAGCGCCGCATCTCCATCAGGATGAAGGTGGCCACGGCCACGAGCATGAATGCCGTGAAAAAGAAAAGAAAAAGGCTGTCGACGGTAAGCACCGCCGACGCTAGCACCATCAGGAACGCGAGAATGGCCAGGGTGACGTAATCGCGCTCGCGCCGCAGAGAGAAAGTTCGAACCAGAACCGCAAACAAAACCAAATGAACCGTCGCCGTCAAAAAGCTACGCGAAACAATCAAATAGTCGGCGCCATAAAATATGAGGTAAGCAACCGTCAGCGGCGTGGTCCAGCGCTCGGCGATGACTATGGGTTGCTGCCGGGCCAGCAGGTATCCACGGACGGCGAGCGCCGCTCCCACCAGAACCACGCTGAAGAGGTCGACTCCTCCGGTACTCGCCAAACTGCCGAACCCAATTAACACCAGCAGATAGATCGACAAGTCGAAGTACCTGTCGATCGCCGCTGGCAACGGGATGACCTGAGGTTTTGCCCCTACTGAAGCCATGGACAATTCGAAATGAGTTTTCCTTTTCAATGAACGTCTCTATTGTTCGCTACGCAGCCTTACAAGGGAAGCCCCGATACAAATTTCTTGCACCAAAAGTCACCAGCGCGTGAGGGTCAAAGAACTTGCCACAGAGCTACAAGCTATCAGCAAAGCGGGCCGCTTTCTGTTTGTTAAAATAATTGAGGTCAGGCATCGGTCCTACGCGACGTACTCTCGCCAACCCCGCCAGGTCCGGAAGGAAGCAACGGTAACGGGCTCTTGCGTGTGCAGTGGGTCCCCGGTGCCTGGCTTATTTGCCGCGCCTCCCGTGTTTCTCTCTGTGAGGGCCGGCTCTCCAGACACTCGCTCGCATCACCCGAAGGAAACCCCCGTATCACCCGAAGAAACACGTGAGCCGAGCTCGTCACTGCGGTGGGTCGTTTTCCACATCGGCTTCGTTGCCATAGGTTGCGGTGGGTGAGACGGTGGGCTTGGCAGGCTTCAATTTTTTGGGAGGATGGATTCGGCCGGCGCTGTAGTGTCCCTGCTTTTCCACGTCGTAGTTTTTGGGCAGCGGAGGAATCAAGGTGGACCCGGCGGCCAACTGGCTGACGCGGTTCAAAACAATCTCGGCGCGGCCGTGGTAGAGCTTGACCGGGCCGTGGATTTCGATGACCTGTCCAGCGAGCCGGCGCACGTCGCCCACATCTTTCAGATCAGACGGGAAAACAACGACCGAGAACGGGCATGCCATTAGGTCTTCGCAGAAGTCGATGAAGTGAACGCCTCTGGCTCCAGCCTTGACGCGCAGGACTTTGCCAGTAACGCATTTGGTCTCGCCGACATGTTGTGCGGCCTGGGTGATCGGCAGGCAATCGGAGGCGAGAGCTGCGGTTGCGGAAAGCAGCAGAGTTACAACGACGGAATTCTTCGGCGTGGGATGACGCCGAGTTTTTAAGCCGGTGCGTCGCACGATTGTCGTGGGAATCATGGGGGAGCGAGGTTGTGGAAGGCAAGGTCAGTCGTCACAAAGGGGCTGTGGAAAGGTCCGGGCGGCGGCTTTTTCGCAAGGGCCACGGGGCGTCGAGGTTCCAAACAGCATTACCCCGGTTGACGCTGCAGTAGAGATGTTTCGACTGCGGAATGACGCTCGCTGCCGCTTGTCTCATCCCGCGCGCAAGATGAGATGACACAATAAGAGAACGCCTAAGGCGCGGCCGGGCGCCGCGCCCTTTCAGAGTGTCTTGGTCTACTTGAAGCCCTTTACGGCGGCGGCTTCGTCGTCCTTCACATCGAAGACGGTGTACAGCTTGGTGATTTGCAGCAGGTCGTGCACCTTCTTGGTGAGATGAAGCAGCTTGAGTTCGCCGCCCTGGTTTTTGGTGGTGGTAAAGGCGCTGACCAGCTCGCCGATGCCGGAGCTGTCGATGTAGTTGACGTCGCC
>JASIKQ010000228.1 GCA_030049565.1 Candidatus Sulfotelmatobacter sp. | reverse complement strand
GTGATATCCGCTTGAAGCATCAGGTGGCAACCTTCTCGCGAATGCTCTCCACGCTGTTGCAAGGCGGTTTGCCGCTGGTGCCTTCCATGGAAACCGCCGGCAGTTCCATGACCAGCAAGCGGGTCCTCAAGGGCGTGATGCGGGCCACCGTAAGAGTTCGTGAAGGCCAGGGTTTGGCGGGCAGTCTGGAGGAGCAGAATATTTTCCCCGATCTGGCAGTGGAAATGCTGGAAGTCGGAGAGTCTACCGGAGCTTTGCCCGCCATGTTGAATTCGGTCGCCGAGTTCTACGAAGAAGATGTGCAGACGGCACTGGCCGCAGCCATGGCGCTGATCGAGCCTCTGATTCTGATGATCATGGCCGTGTTCGTAGGCGGAGTGTTGATTTCGCTATATTTGCCGATCTTTACTCTGGGTGTGAACCATTAGGTTTACCCCGCGTTCCCGTGTCCTCTGTGGTTTTTGGTTCAAAAGGTCGGGTGCCCGGAAGTAGGAATTTCAGATGGCAATGGCAGAAAAGAAATCATTATTCGTAAACGGTGAGAGCGGCGCTCAGGTGATGACCAGCGGCAATCCGCTCACCGACCTCGAGCGCGCCCAGGACGTAGCCCGCCGCTATCGTTGTGAGTTTGTCGACCTCACTGACTTCCAGCTTCACCATGAGCTGTTCAAGAAGTTCTCGCCCGAGCTGATGTTCCGCTACAAGTTCGTTCCTCTCGAAGAAACTGCCGACGGTCGGCTCGCCATCGCCATCGCCGATCCCAGCCAGTTGATGATGATCGATGAGATCAGCCTGCTGCTCCAGAAGCGCATCGTCACTAAAGTCGCCACCCTAAAGCAGATCGATAACATCCTCACCAAGACTGAGCAATCGCAGCGCGTTCTCGAGGAAGCCAGCGAAGGTTTCCAGATCATCCGCGAAGATGAGAGCACCGGCGCCGAAGAAACCCTCAGTATCGACAAACTGACCGCTGCCGGCGATACCAGCCCCATCATTCGCCTGGTCGATACCACCATCTTTACCGCACTCCAGCGCCGCGCCTCCGATATTCACATCGAAACTCGCGACGACTCTGTTGTCATCAAGTTCCGCATCGATGGCGTGCTCACCCAGGCCATGCCGCCCATCGGCAAAGAACATCATTCCACTGTCATCTCCCGCATCAAGGTTATGAGCGAGCTCGATATTTCCGAGCGCCGCGTCCCGCAAGACGGCCGCTTCCGCGTCAAGTACAACGGCCGCGCCATCGACTTCCGCGTCTCGATCATGCCCTCTATTCACGGCGAAGACGCCGTGCTGCGCGTGCTCGATAAAGAATCGATGAGCGAGAAGTTCCGCACCCTCACCTTGGATGTTGTTGGTTTTGACGAAGACGATCTGCGCAAATTCCGCCGCTACATTAAAGAACCGTACGGCATGGTGCTGGTCACCGGGCCTACCGGCAGCGGCAAGACGACCACGCTCTACGCTGCCGTTAACGAGATCAAGACCGACGAAGACAAAATCATCACCATCGAGGATCCGGTCGAATACCAGATTCGCGGCATTACTCAAATTCCGGTCAACGAGAAAAAGGGACTTACTTTCGCCCGCGGCCTGCGCTCGATTTTGCGCCACGATCCTGACAAGATCATGGTCGGCGAAATCCGCGACACCGAGACCGCGCAGATTGCCATCCAGTCCGCGCTTACCGGTCACTTGGTGTTCACCACCGTTCACGCCAACAACGTGGTCGATGTGATCGGCCGTTTTTTGAACATGGGCGTCGAGCCCTACAACTTTGTTTCGGCACTGAATTGCATTCTGGCGCAGCGGCTGGTTCGTTTGATCTGCGAGGCCTGCCGCACCCAGGTGCACTATTCGCCGGAGACGCTCGAAGCCAGTGGCCTCGATCCCGTGCAGTGGTCGAAGGTGCCGTTGTATGAAGGCCCGGGATGCATCGAATGCGCCGGTACCGGCTTCCGGGGGCGAACCGCGATTCACGAATTGCTCGATTTGAGTGATCGCGTTCGCGAAATGATTCTGGCCAAGAAGCCGACCTCGGAAATTCGCCGCGCTGCCCGCGAAGAAGGCATGCGCTTTCTGCGCGAGTCGGCGCTCGATAAAGTGCGGCTCGGGCTGACCACGCTGAAAGAGATCAACAAGGTCACCTTCATCGAGACCATGCGGTAAGACCAGAGAAGGGAGATCAGCGTCAGGTTTGAAAAGGAGCAAGCGCAGCGCGTCGAAGGACCCGCAGAACCTGAGAAAGGGGCTTTAGCCCCCGAGGGACAATAAACCGACTGACCAAACTACTATGGCGGCAGTTCCTACCCGGCTATTGCATTTCCCCTGTCACAGCGATTGAATTATTAGTGAGATACAAAGATGCCAATTGCCACTAAATCACCGAAGCCGCGTTTGGCCTGCGAAATCGCCGCCGACCGCGTACTCGTCGGCCGCCTCGGCGAAGATGGCCATAGCCTTGAAGCTTGTGGTGCGCGCGAACTGGCGCCCGGCAGCGTGGTTCCCGACCTGGTAGAAACCAACCTGCGCCAGCGTAGCGCGGTTGTCGATGCCGTTCAGGAGGCTCTCGGCGGTTTATCCGCTCGCTCCCACGACGTGATCGCAGTCGTGCCCGACGCCGCCGTTCGCGTCGTGCTCGTCGAGTTCGATACCCTGCCTGCCGACTCCGAAGAAGCCGCAGGGGTCGTCCGCTTTCGCCTCAAGAAATCTCTGCCCTTCGACGTCGATAAGACGCGCGTTTCCTATGACGCCCAGAAATCGAACGACGGCGTCCGTGTCGTGGCCGCGGTCGCTCTGCAAAGCGTGGTTCAAGATTACGAGGCGGCCTTTCGCGACGCGGGATTCAGCCCCGGAGTGGTTCTGCCCTCGATGCTGGCTGCTCTCGGCGCAGCCGAGGCGAAGCGTCCGACTCTCGTCGTAAAAGTCGATGCCCGCACCACTAGTATTGCGATTCTGAGCGACGATCAATTGCAGCTTTTCCGCACCCTCGAAAACACTCGCGGCGTTACAATAACAGGAGAGCAATTGGCCGAAGAAGTTTACCCTTCGATCGTTTTTTTCCAGGATACATATCATCTAAATATAGAGAAGATTTTTGTGGCCGGCATCGCCGATACCGCCACTGCAGCGCCGGCGCTGCGCGGTCAGACTGGCGCCGAAGTTCAGGAGCTCGTAAGTTCGTCGCAGCTCGGAGCGAGCACCGGAGGTTCCGTTCCGCGCTGGCGAATGGCCGGCGTTGTAGGAGCCTTGATTTCGTAAGACTCGAGGGGGTCGCTAGCGGTCGCCGAACAGAAAGGGGCTTTAGCCCCAAAGTTTCAAAAGAAGATTCAATGCGTCTCGATATCAATCTCGCCAGCCAGCCTTACGAAGATGCCCGCCAGTTCTGGCTTCGCTGGGGAACGGCCCTGGCCGCAGCCGGCATCCTCACTCTGGCTCTGCTGACCATCACCATCACCGGCTGGTTTAACGCCCGCCGCGACCACAGGGAGATT
>JASIKQ010000227.1 GCA_030049565.1 Candidatus Sulfotelmatobacter sp. | reverse complement strand
GCGCAGGCGCGAGGCGATTTTCAGGTGCTGGCCGAGCGGGGACGGCGCGCCTTGCGTGTACATCTGCAAGAAGTGGAATCGGGCCTGGCGACGCTGACCGCGGCGGTCGAAACCGCCCGCAGCGCGTAAAATGGCAGCGCCGGCTGTCCCGAGCGGAAGCGAAGGGAAGTTGTATGCCCATTCCGGAATAAATCGTGTCATTCACCGACATCGCCGGGGCAGTATCGCATCGCCCTAAACAAGAAGCATCCCGAACTGAAATCTCGTTCTCCGCCGCTCCCTGAAAGGCTCGTTCAATACCGCGTCGCAACTCCGGCGCGCCGCGCAAGTGGCAGGTCATGTCCGAACAGATGCGCACGTCCAGTTTCGCTGGGGGAACTAGGGTGAATGTTGGATAGAAGCTGGCGACTGCATGAATCTGGCTGACGGGTACGCTCAGCTTGACCGCCAGGCTGCGGATTTCCTCCGCAGGCAGATAGCCGAACTCACGTTGAATTGCGTTGAGTTCATCAAACATGCTGAGTACCCTGGAACTGCGTGCGTGATGAGGTAGAACGACGGACCGTCAGCACAGTGATGAATGCTTGATTCTTCGCGGCTGAGGCTAGCGAATATAAAAAAGCCTAATGGCTTGTCTACGGGGCTGTGGCTACTTTCAATTTCCACAACTAGTAACAGCAATGCACCTGTGCTACTGTGAACCGCCAAAGCATTCAAAGTAGCGCACTACCTCTCGCAATGGTAGTGGTTCCGTTTGATTTTCACAGTCCCTAATCGTCTTCAAAGGGACCCACTACCCTCGCAATTATGCCTTTGACAAACCTGGCGTTTTAGAATGCAGACCCTGCCATGCCAGCCGAACACATGCTACTGAACACATTTTGCCGGGTTCAGATTTCGTAGGGTTAGGCAAGCCTGGCCGATTGCACCTATAATTCCGTCATTTCAGCACAAGCAGGGCGCATGTCATCCACGTCGTACCCTTGGCGGATTGTGGTGGCCGCGGTCATAGGCCTGGTCGGCTACTTTTACCTCGCCTATCTTTCACTCTTTGGTCCGGCGCCGGGCGGGGTGGAGGTGGAAGATAAATCGGGCCATGCAATCGTCTCTTATTTGGAGAGCGACGCGCCAGCTGCCCGCGCGGGTCTGGCTGTCGGTGATTCCATATTGCTGGTGGACGGCCAGCCAGTCGGTACGGTTGTGGATTGGCTGGCGCATCGAATGAACTTTTCCGCGGACCGGCCGATTCATATCGGCGTCGACCGGGCCGGGCGTCGCCTTGACCTAACGATGACTCTCCGTGGAAGCGTTTGGAGAGATTACAGTCCTCGTACGCGTGTTTCCGAAATCACTTTCCTTGCAAACAAGCTGATTACCTTGCTGATCGGCCTCTTTGTCGTCTTCAGCCGTCCCCGCGATTTTGTTTCGCGGCTGGGCGGGTGGGTCCTGGTCGTCATGGCGACTGTCTTTCAGGAATTTCAGTGGGGAATGGCGTCCGCAATCCGTTCTTTGCCGTTGCTTTTCCAGTGGGTAGTGATAATCGCTTACGTGAGTGCTGCTTTTCGCACGCCGCTGCTGTTCAGTTTTTTCTGTCTCTTTCCAAAGAGGCTATTTAACGGTCGCCGAATCTGGATTGTGTTGCTTGCGGGCCCTGCCCTTGCGACCATCTACGCACTTTATCTTCTCGCTCGGACATTGTATGACCCCGGTCATTTGGCATCCCTGGCTCCGCCATGGGTTCTGGTGGCTATTGGCCTACAAAGCTTCGTCTATTTACTGGCGGTAGTACTGGTCCTGCCGATCGGGTACTGGAGGCTCGAAACCCCCACCGACCGGCGGAAATCCCGAATCCTCGTTTTCGGTACGCTCATAGGTTTGCTTTTCTATCTGCCCCGCGTCTTCGGAACCATCTTGGTTGAATTCAATCCTCGAATCGCCGATTTTCTGCTGTCGCCCACCCTGGATCTGGCCTGCAGTGTGGGGTTTTTGATTTTTCCCTTCTCTTTCGCCTACGCGATTCTGCGCCAGCGTCTCTTCGGGGTACGGGTCATCATCCGCCGCGGGCTGCAGTACGCTCTCGCTCGCGGGGTCCTTTTATCCATTCCTCTGGTAGTAGCGGGACTTCTCGCACTCGACCTGATGGTCCACGGCAACGAACCCCTGTTCAGAGTTCTGAAAGTACGAGGCTGGTTTTACGGGGGTATCGCTGCGCTCGCCAGTCTTGCTTATATCCAGCGTGGCTCGTGGCTTTCGTCGCTGGATCGAAAATTCTTCCGCGACAGATATGATGCCCAGCGGTTGTTCCGTGAGATCGTGGAAGAAATTCGCCGCGCTCCTAGCATCCAGCAGGTTGCTCCGTACGTTGTTTCTCGTATCACGGATGTTCTTCACACCCAATTTTGCGCGCTGCTCCTGCGTAAGCACGGGGAAGGCCTCTACCGGGTGATCAGCGTCTCGCCGGCCGGTGCTCTCACCTCCGGCTTGCCTGCAACTAACAAAGTCATTCCCCTGGTTCGTGCTCTGGATACATCGGTCCCCGTCTTGCTAGCCGAAAGCGGGTGGTTGGGGCAGCAACTGCCACAGGCAGACAGGGATTTCCTGCATGAGGCGCGCATCGATCTGCTGGTGCCGGTGGCTCTGGCCGAGGGAGGTACGGAATCGCTGATTGTCCTGGGCATGAAACTCTCGGAAGAGCCCTATAGTCGCGAAGACGTAGTTCTACTCGAAAATGTCGCCGGCGCCATCGCCCTTCTTATCTTACGTGGCCCGGCGAGCCTGCCTAGCCGGTCGTTCGAGGAGTGTCCGCAGTGTGGGGCGTGCTACGACACGGGAACGACGCTTTGCGAGGTAGAAGGTAGAACGCTGAATTTGGTGGCCAGCCCCCGGCTCCTGATTGGGCGTTACCGCCTTGAAAAACGTCTTGGCCAGGGAGGCATGGGAAAGGTTTACCGAGCCATCGACGTCTCACTCGACCGGACTGTCGCAGTTAAAATGATCCGCGACGAGTTTTTCTCCGACCAGCAAGCGCTGGAGCGATTCCGACGCGAATCCCGCGTCGCCGGCGGCTTCTCCCACCCGAATATCGTTACCGTTCACGATTTTGGGGTGGATCCAAACCGACGCGCCTTCCTGGTAATGGAGTTCCTTGACGGCATCAACCTGCGCGAAGAATTGCACGCTCAAAAGCGATTAGCTCCCGCACGCATGGTGCAACTCTTTGAGGCCATTTGCGCAGGCGTCGGCGCGGCGCACCTCAAGGGTCTCGTGCATCGCGACCTGAAGCCTGAAAACATTATTCTGGTTCGCAGTGGAACGTCTGAGTTTCTAAAAATCACCGATTCCGGGATCGCCAAGTTCCTTCCACACGTATCCGAGGAGACCAGCGGGACGCTGACCAATGTGTTCGTCGGGAGCCTGCCCTATATGTCACCGCAACAATTGCGCGGGGCGTCTCTTTCTCCTCGTTGGGACCTCTGGGCCCTTTCCGTCATGGCGTATGAAATGTTATGCGGTGTACAGCCTTTTCTCGGATCCGACTTTCAGTCGCTACAAAATGCCATTCTGGAAGGGAGCTTCCGCCCGGTCTCCTCGTTTATCCCGCAGCCCCCGCCAAACTGGCAGGAATTCTTCAATCGCGCACTCGCACATTCAGAAAACGACCGTCCTGGTTCCATCGCCGAATTCTGGGCTGACATCCAATCCTGTTTTGCCATTTCCTAGTTCCAACCATTGTTCCGTCACTACATTACTGAGCGTCAGTGTGACCCAGTCCCACATTCAGCCGGCAGCCAAGCGAGTGGGATCACGAAGCGAATCGGGTGGCACACATTCCGTCACACCTACACGACCTTACTTCATGCAAAAGGTGAGGACGTGAAGGTGGTGCAGGAACTGGTGCGACACGGCTCGGCGAGGATCGCCATGGCGTTTACGCCCGGCCATGATACCGGCGAAGCGGAAGGCACCGGGAAAAGTTGTGGCGATGCTGCGGGACACAAAGGAAAAGAAATCAGGGTAAAGAGTTCTGTGTCCCCGTTGTGTCCGCGGCGAAAAATGGGTTTGCAGCAACTTCTTTAGATTGTTGGCGTCCCCGACGGGATTTGAACCCGTGTTACCGCCGTGAAAGTCGTCCTAGAGTTCGTAACTGATTGAAACTAAACGGTACGGATAGCCCTCTAGGGCACTTATCGGACTGTGAAGACGGCTTATCGGACTGTTAACGGACTGTGATGGCCAGGTGCTAAGGAGCCTGAAAATCATGGACCCGACCCTTCTTTCCCTGCTGGAAACGATCCCGCAGAAACCTCCTCGCTCCAAACTCGAAACTCACCGCGAACTGATCCGCCAACTGCGGCGTAAGGGCTGCACGTATCGCGACATCGTTCGCATTCTTCATGAACGTGTCGGCATTGACGTGGCAGTCAGCACAATTCATTCCTTCGTGAAGGTTCTCGCCAAACACCGAAAGCAGGTGCAGTACGAACTCCCGCCCCTAGAAACCGAGTCGAAGCCGATCTCGCTAAACTCCGACGATGTTGTTTCGCGAATTGCTGCACTGAGAGCAAAGCCAATCGAGCAGAAGGCTAAACCCAAGCACTTTCACTTCGAAGAAAGCGAACCATTAAAGCTCATCAGCCAAGGAGGATCGCGATGAACGCCGAAAACAGAAACAAACGCGTCGTCTTCACAATGGGCGGCAAAGGTGGGGTTGGTAAGACTGGATTGATGGTCGCTCTGGCTGAGTGGTTCAAAGCGCACGAGATCCCATTTACGTTGCTCGATCTCGATACCGAGAACAAAGCGCGTGGTTCGCTGAAGCACTTCTTCAATGGGTCCGTCACAAAGGTGAACATTCACACGCCAGCTGGCCTAGACGCCTTCGTCGACCATCTCGAATCTGGCGCTTCGATCATCCTTGCTGATATGGGAGCGGGTTCCGGGCAGGTCGCGAGCGATTGGTTCGATTCCATGTATGAGGACGTTTCCGCCACAGGCGCGCGGTTCACTGCTGTCGGCGTCATCACGCCAGACCCGGCCAGCGTCGAAAGCGTGCTCGCTTGCGCAAATCGCCTGCAGGATCGTGTCCAATACGTTGTCGTCCAGAATGCG
>JASIKQ010000226.1 GCA_030049565.1 Candidatus Sulfotelmatobacter sp. | reverse complement strand
AAGACGTAATTGCCCTTTATGGATTTTCGCGTCCCGCCGAAAAGTGCCTTTTCGAAAAGCTGATGACCGTAAGCGGCATAGGGGCGAAGCTAGCGATCACGATATTGAGTGGCATGGCGGCAGATGAGATGGTCGCCGCCATCCGCAGCAACGACGTCGCCCGGCTAACGAAGATCCCCGGCATCGGCCGAAAAACTGCCGAGCGCATGGTGCTCGAGCTGCGCGACAAACTGCCTCCCGTGGGAGCGGCGCAGGAACATGCTCAGCCGGCGATAAGCGCGATGGAGGAAGATGTTCTATCTGCGCTGGTAAATTTAGGCTATCAGCGCTCCGCCGCTGAAAAAGCGCTGTCGAGCGTGTTCAGAAATGGAAACGCAGGCACATCCGGCAGTTCGTTCGATGAAGCATTCAGGAAGGCGCTAGCGGTGTTGTCGAAGTAATGAGCATTGAGCGGGTTTTGGAACGGCTTAGGTTTTTTTCTCTTCCGGCTTTTCTTCTTTTTTCTCTTCCGGCTCCTTCATCGCGGCCTTGAAGTTACGGATGCCCTCGCCCAAACCCTTGCCAACCGCAGCAAATTTAGTGGTGCCGAAAAGAAGAAGAGCGATAGCCAGGACTAATAGCCAATGCCAAATGGAAAACTCCCCCATAACTCCTCCATTTTCGGCCTGCCGGCAAAAGGCCGAAATCTACAAGAAAATTCTAGGCTACGGCGCGCGTCGAGTCAAAGAATGCGCGCTTAAGCGCCCTCTATCATTCCTGCCAGCAGCAAGGCCCTGCGCGGCAGCTCAGAAATCACGATGAATTCGTGGAGTGCATGTGCGCCATCGCCCACCCCACCCATGCCATCCAGCGTCGGGATGCCCATTGCAGCCGTAAAGTTCCCATCAGAACCGCCGCCGACGGCCGCTTCCTCAAGCTTCCAACCGATTTGTGCAGCAATGTCGCGGGCCGTCTTATAAAGCGCCGCAACTCCGGCGGTCCGCTCCATGGGCATCCTGTTAATGGCGCCGCTGACATCAAGCTTGCAATGAGTGTCGAAGGGCCTGAGCGATCGCAGCTTGCGGTCGATCCCCTTAGCTTGATTTGCATTCTTAATACGGACATCAAGGCCGACAGAAGCTTCGGCGGCAACGACGTTGGTGCGCGTCCCGCCGCTGATCACGCCTGGGTTCACCGATACTCCTTTCCGAAAATTGTTCATTTTTGCGACTACAGCAATCTGTTTTGCCAGCTCCAGAATCGCGCTGTGGCCTTTGCCGGGATCCAGCCCCGCGTGAGCCGCTATGCCCTTTACGCAAACTGTGTATTCGCCCACGCCCTTGCGCTCGGTCTTGACCGCCCCACGCAGTCCCGCAGCCGGTTCGGGCACCAGAACAGCCGAGGATTTTTTCGCCAATGTTTCGGTGAGCTTTCGTGAAGAATGACTGCCGACTTCTTCATCGGAAACCAGAAATACTGTCACCGGACGCGGTAGTTTCCCATGCCATGCCTGGAGCGCTGCGACCGAGTGAAGAATCAGGGCAATCCCGGATTTCATATCGAGCACGCCCGGGCCACGCAGCCGGTGGTTCTCGACCTCGATTTTGCATGGCATCTGCGCGAGCGTACCCAGCGGATAAACCGTGTCGTAGTGCCCCAGCAGCAGAACCGGCTTCTGATTTACCGGCCCCGCGCCTGACCGGCCAGCAAAATCGATCTGCAAGCTATCGCCAAATTCGCTGCGGTGAAGTTGTATCCGTCCGCCCAAGGCTTCGAATTTCCCCGCCAGGAATGACGATATTCTGTCTAGCGCTGCCTTGTTGTCACTCGGGGATTCGATTTCGACCAACGCGCGGATCGTCTCCACCATCCGGGCCAGATCTTGCTCGAAATAGCGCAGACGTTCCGCCCAGGGCTGCTGCGATGCTAAAGAAAACGACTTTTTCGTTTTCCTCACTGATGCGATTTTCCGGCCTTTAATCATAGTGAGCGAGCGACATCTTTCTGCCATCGGCAACGCAACGCGGTACAGTATAATCTTCAGGCTGCTTGGGACGAACTATGACTGAGAGCCCTTCCACCGTAACGGAAGCGGTCGCATCTAAGGCCATGCTCGATATTCACGAGCTTCTTAGGATTCTTCCCCACCGCTATCCCTTGCTATTAATCGACCGCGTGCTCGAGCTGAAGCGCAGAGAGCGCATTGTAGCCATAAAGAATGTCACCATCAACGAACCATTCTTCAACGGCCATTTTCCAGGCCTGCCCATTATGCCCGGCGTGCTGATTGTAGAAGCCATTGCGCAGGCCGGCGGCGCGCTGCTGCTCACCGAAATTGAAGACCGCAGCCAAAAAATCATGGTGTTTACCGGGATAGACCGCGCCAAGTTCCGCCGTCCCGTCACCCCAGGCGACCAGCTCCGCATTGAAGTGGAGCTCAGCGGCTGGCGGGCCGTTCCGCGGTTTATCGCCGCAAAAATGCATGGCATCGCCTATGTCGGGGGTAAACGCGTAGCCGAGGCGACGGTCTCTTGCCAGCTCATCGACAGCGCGCGCGGACGCGGCGAAGCTTCAGACGGCGACGGCGCGGCTACGGAATGACTCGGCCGCGCAGCAAATGCCCGCGCCCTCGATGGTTCTCCGATGGCGCCATGCTCCAATGAACCTTCACCCCAGCGCGATTATCGATCCCCAGGCCAGAGTGCCCAAATCATGCAGCGTAGGCCCGTATTGCGTGATTGGTGCTGGAGTCGAACTGGGCGAAAACTGCCGCTTGCTGTCGCACGTGGCCATCGATGGCCCCACCAAAGTCGGCGCGGCCAATACCTTTTTTCCTTTTTGTGCCATCGGCATGGCCCCTCAAGACGTGACCTACA
>JASIKQ010000225.1 GCA_030049565.1 Candidatus Sulfotelmatobacter sp. | reverse complement strand
AATAACCGCTGTCTGCCCCGGATAGCTGCGGAATGTAATCGGTGCACGAGCTGTTCCAGATGCCGGAAAATTCACTGCCTCGTTATAAACACCTCCAAATACATACACCGTGGCGCCTGCCGAGACCGAATTCGCCGCGTGCTGAATGGTCAACCAAGGTGAGCTGATAGTTCCGGGATTGCTATTGTTGCCCTCGGTCGAGACAAAGTAGGAAACCCCAATTTGTCCCGGAAGCGCTCGCGCGAATATCAGGACAATCACTAGAGCTGCAACGCGTGAAGCGCCAGAATTTCGCATGAGAGAAGCATGGTATTGCATGAGGTTCCCTCCTAGGCAAGATCATGCCCTTGTGTCTTGCGATGCCTTGCCGGCGGCCACTGCATCCGGCCTGATGGGGATCGCGCGGAGTCTTCTCCCACAACAGTCGTCCATTCGCGAACATGCCATCGCTTCACAGTCCCGCTCGTCACATGAGGATCTACCTTGGCAAACTTCTCCGCGAATATGATGCTCCAGCTGCGGCCTTGGTCGCGAAGGGCCGCTGAGTATTTGTCTCAAGCCTAGCGACCACACGCCCAGAACGTCGCCTGCATTCGAGTAGCTTATGGCATAATCGGAGGCATGCATGCGGAAGCAGTCAAAATCGGTGCCCGTCCTTCCAAGATCGACTTGATGCATGATGCCCGCAGAGCCCTGAACTGTGAAGAATGCGATGCTCGCTATTACCTGTATTATGACAACGACGCGGAGGGATCGTTCACACATTGGAGCCTGCTGGCCGAGGAAATCATTACAGCTCGCCATCCGCAACACACCGATAATGTCGTCCTCAGCGGGATAGAGACGTTTTAGGCGGATGAACGGCTCGTTCGGCCCATCTTGAGTGATGCATGTGAGTTCAGTTCGAACAAATCGGATATGACCTCACAGCATAGCGTGTCTATAGAGGCGACAACTCATCCTCTTTCTCCTCCTTTTTCCCCGTAGCGAGCCTTTTTTCCAGGAACTCCCGCGCCAGGTCTTTTCCTCCGATGCCGAAGGCAATCGCCAGGCCAAGCATTACCGCTCCGAACACGGTCCCGAAGGCCATCAGCATCGTTTGTTCTGCCACTCCCAACACTTCGAACATCATGGAAAGGGCGAAGATGCTGATGATGATCCGAATCGAGACACTTAACAATCGCGACGACTTGAAGTTCGCGTTAACCGCTGCCAGCAACGCCGCACGGGAGAAAAAGCTAGCCGCCAGGGAACCCAGAAAGAGAATAACCAAGGCCACAAACAGCCGAGGCAGGAAGAGAAAAAATCGCGAGGTGTATTCCTGCAAACCCACGATCCCGAGCACACTAACGCCAAGTAGGATGAAACCAACCCAGGCGACCCAGAAGACAAACCGGCTCAACAATTCCGTGGAAGAAGGTAGCGCGGCCTGGTTCAGTAGCTGGGTGGCGCCTGCGCTCTCCGAGAACTTGGAAAATTTTGTCAATCGCAGAACGCTGCGCACCAGCACCTTCAATACGTAGGCAAGTGCCCATCCAGCGAATGCAATGATTAACATCACCACCGCACGCGGGAGGTAGTGGGCGAAGCCTCTGGCCAGTTCTTGTAAGGCTTGAGTTAATTCCGTGATGATGATTTCCTGCATTCTCATCTCACTTTCTATCTGCCCAGACTTCGAGCAGGTACGGCTTCAGTCGTTCGAACTCGCCGCACAAAGATTCCACACTTCTCTCGATGTCATCTCCGTGGTCATCGCTATTTTCGAGTAGAAAGGACAAAGTCCTTCCGCGATAGAGAGGAACCAAGGCCTGCACAATATGGTCACGACTGATGATGGACTTATGATAAGAAGCCGCGAACTCAAACACGGTCTTGGCCCAGACATCCGCGGGATAATTGAACTCGCTGATTTCGAGATTTGCGATTCTTTGGAGTTCGCAGAGAGTTGCAGCCGAGAGAATCGACCGGAAAACAGGTTCCAGTTGAGCCACGCCGGTGGCGAACATCTCCCGAAGTCGCTCGCAGTCTACCCGGACAGGTTCGGGCGCGAGTTCCGATTGTGTGCCTAGGGTGGGAACGGATTGTGAGTCGGTGATCGTACTCCAAAGCGGAAAATTGCTATCCAGGGAAGAGAACAGAGCGCCAACCGTGCGGCGCATGGCCGCAACTAGATCGCTGGCACTTCGATCGGCCTGCGTCTTCGTTCCCAGGAAAGACTGGGACACACGATATTTTCCTGTGATGGCCGTGACGGTGAGGCAGATTTCAGCACCGCTTCTACCCCACTCGTCGTTCCACACTTCACTGGTTACGAAATCGGTTGCGAGGCGGCCCGAGATCGCAAATTCCGAGGCGTAAGGCTCGCGGATTCGATAACCGTAGATGGCGCGTGTCATCGGATAAAGGAGATTTCGCATGAGGACGCCTTCGAATTTCTGCCGGCTATAGATCGGGGAAACCATATCGAACTTGTCGCTGTAGACAGGACCGACCAGCCGCTGGAGCCAGTCTGGTTCCATCGCGGTCGAATCAGGTGAGAGCACCACACACGCCCGGGCGCGCAGCAAGTCGGCGGCGGCCAGGATCATCCGCAACGCAGTTCCCGGCTCTGGGCCTAGCGCATACTGGGTGGTGATGGCATGCAGAGTACGCAAAGCATACACTTTGGAGGCTCTCCATACGTCATCGATAGAGGTGCCGGTCACCAGTTCCGGAGTCCCGTCTTTCGACCCGCCATCGGCATTAATGATTACCACTCGTTCGCGGGGAAAGCATTTAAGAATCCCGGCCTGAACGGCCCGCAGGACGGGCTCGATGGTTTTGGCATTGTTGTGGGTGGGAAGGCCTACCAGAATATCTACCTCGCCAACGTTGATGAGCTGGCGGAGAAAATCATCTGTCAGGAGCGTCTCTTCCGCCAATTGATCCTCCCTAAGCAAGTCTTGGGTTTTGGGTCTTCAGTGTTAGGTCTTAGGGCTCAGGAAGCCCTGCTTGATTATTGAGATGCACCCAAGATCCAACACCATCTCTTAGAGTCTGTGCGAGAAACTGTGCCCTCCCACTCTACCCGCCACTGCCGTGCGGGGCTTTCATATGTCGCTGCTGTGCCGCTGGATTTTTCGGGTTCTCATCCACCTGTCACTTCTAGTTCCGAATTCCCGCGATCGACACCTAAAACCTGCCGCCTAAGACCTAACATCTGGATTTTCAGATGTGTCGTAGCCGGAACCAGAAAAACTGGTATGGGCCTACGGTTAAAAGGTAAGGCAGATCGCCGACTCGGGGAAAAACATTCTTACCAAACATTTCGATCAGAATATTTCCTTTGTAGCGTCGCAAGTCCAGTTCGACCGCTTGCGCCGCACTGGATAGATTGTTGACCACCAAAACCGTCTCTTTGCCCAGTTGACGGACATAAGCCAGGACCCGGTGGTTTGCCGCGAACAGAAACTCGATCGAGCCCCGGCCGAACACCGGAGTGGAACGTCGAATCCCGATGATATGCCGCATCCAAGAGAGCAGCGAGTGTTCGTTGCGTTTTTGGGATAGAACATTCACCGTCTGATAGCCAAAAACCGGGTTGAGAATTGGAGGGGAATAGAGACTCTCCGGATCCGCCACCGAGAAGCCTCCATTCCAACCACCGCTCCACTGCATCGGAGTTCGTACTCCGTTGCGATCTCCCAGATAGATGTTGTCCCCCATACCGATCTCATCTCCGTAATAGATGACAGGAGTGCCGGGCAGCGACATCAGCATGCCATTCATCAATTCGATTCGCCGGCGATCATTGTCGAGCAGGGGAGCCAGGCGCCGCCGAATGCCGAGATTCAGCCGCATGATCTTGTCCTGAGCGTAGATGTCGTACATGTAATCGCGTTCGATATCGGTGACCATTTCCAGGGTCAATTCGTCATGGTTGCGCAGAAACAGGCACCACTGACAGGAAGCGGGGATCTCTGGCGTCTGTTGCAGAATTTCTGTGATGGGCTTGCGGTCTTCCAGTCGCAGGCCCATGTACATGCGCGGCATCAGGGGGAAGTGAAAGGCCATGTGGAATTCATCGCCGTTCCCAAAGTACGGACGAAGATCGGCCGGCCACTGATTGGCTTCTGCCAGCAGCATCGCGCCCGGAAACTGATCGTCGACTTTCTTGCGTAGCTCCCGGATGATCGCGTGGGTTTCCGGCAGATTCTCGCAATTGGTTCCCTCCCTCTCAATGAGGTACGGGACCGCGTCCAGCCGGAAACCATCGACTCCAAGTTCCAGCCAGAACTTCATGACATTCCACATCTCTTCGCACACCGCGGGGTTGTCGTAATTCAGATCCGGCTGATGACTGAAGAAGCGATGCCAATAATAGGACTTCGAAATTGGATCCCAGGCCCAGTTCGACATCTCAGTATCGAGGAAGATGATTCGGGTTCCACGATACGCTGTATCGGTATCGCTCCAGACATACCAGTCACGCTTTGGATTGTCTGGAGAGCTCCGAGATTCCTGGAACCAGCGGTGTTGATCAGACGTGTGGTTGACGATCATTTCGATGATCACCCGGATGCCACGTTCGTGAGCGCTCAAAAGGAATGTCTTGAAGTCTTCCAACGTCCCGTAATTGGGGTGAACTGACCTGTAGTCGGATATGTCGTAGCCGTCATCCCGCAAAGGAGATGGAAAAAACGGCATCAACCAGATTGCGTTTACGCCAAGTTCTTGCACGTAATCGAGCTTCTGCGCCAGACCTTGAAAATCGCCAATACCATCGCCGTTGCTGTCATTGAATGCGCGTACATGTACCTGATAGATGATCGCGTCTTTGTACCAACCTGCTTCGCGCTTCAATGGCAACCGTGTTCCTCCCGCACGCTGACCGACCCGCCTCGACACCGGCGTCAATAGAATAGCAGTGCGGATAGTGATCCGCCCTCCGGCCAGCAACCACCATTTGTTCGGAGCACTTTTCAGGTGCCCAACTCAGAACTTTTGTGAGCCGAAATAAGTAGTTAACATTAATCAATGATCGCACTCTGCGGGCGAAAACGGGCTTTCAGCCGCCGCCCAGCAAGCGCGTAACAATCTGAGAGGGATGAAGATTGCGCTTTCGAGCAATTGCGTGCGATTACGATCGTACCTTAGCGGATGATGGACTGGTTGTACCGGAAACGGTCGATGCACTTCGGCGTGGTCGGGCCTCGGGTTGCAGGCTGATCCTCATTACTGGCCGCGCGCTTGACGACCTGCGGACGGTATTCTCTGACCTGTCACTCTTTGACCTAGTTGTAGCCGAAAACGGCGCCTTGCTCTTTGATCCAGCTCTTGGGTCCGAAGAACTACTCTGCGCTTCCCCTCCCGCAAGCTTCCTAAGACTGCTGCGAGGGCGAGGAGTCCCGTTCAAAGTCGGAAAACGCGTGTTGGCAACGACCCGACCTCATGAGATCGACATCCTCCAGCTCGTCAAGCAAATGAACTTGGGGCTGGAGGTTGTTTTCAACCGCGAGTCGGTGATGGTGCTGCCTTCCGGCGTCGATAAAGGCACGGGTCTGACCGCCGCGCTGGCCAAGTTGGGCATCGCGCGGGCCGAGGTGGTCGGCCTAGGCGATGCAGAGAACGACCTGCCCTTCCTGCACCTCTGCGGTTTTTCAGTCGCAGTGGCCAACGCCATAGACTCGCTGAAGGAACAGGTCGACTTGGTGACACGCTCCGAGTATGGCGCCGGCGTGGTGGAAATTATCGATCGTGTCGTTGCGGGAGCAAACCTACACTCACGGTCGGACGCTACAGCCTAAAGAGTCGAGCACGATTGCAATCTGCAGCATCAGCTCCCGTTTCTTCAGCCGCGCTCGCACAGAACCAGGGTGAGCATCATTGCTGCAGACTCCTTGAATCGGGTTTGCTAAGATCGGAACTGTCTTGGTGCGCGAGGCGCGGCGCAGAGGTAGCAGAGCGACCGTTGGGCAGGAGGGTACGCTTTTAGCCCTTTTAGCAGTAGGCTCCGGACTCGATCTAGCGTTGTTTGTCCATTCAGCCGGATGACGAACTGCGGTTTAAGCCAGCACGACACTCGGCACCAGGAGATTCCCGTGGTAGCCTGTGGAACAAGGTCAGTTCCTCTTGAATCGAGAATGAGCGCGATGCGGTTTAGGGAATAGCGCTTTTCGGTAGAGACGACCGGAGATCATTGACGTGCGTCTACTCAGCGTTCGCCTCATCTTTTCGCTGATCCTGGCAATAACCTTGGTATCTCTGCTGTTCTCCTACAACCAGGTTCTCGAGGAGAAGCGCAGCCTGCGCACCGACCTGGAGCACAGGGCAGCTGTGCTGGCCGAAAGTTTGGCCGGAAACGTTGGGCCTCATCTGGAAAATGGGTCTATTAAGAAACTCCAAGGAATTGTCGAGCAATTCAGCAACCGAGAACGCTTGGCTGGAGTCGCGATCCTCGACACGAAGCTGGAGCCTGTCGCCCAGTCAGTCGGATTGGCGCAGTGGATGCAATCGCAACCATCGGCAGTGGCGCAGGGAATCGCACAGAACCAAATCCAGAGCGTATTTGTGCGCACCACCAACGGGCGCCTGCACGTTTACGTGCTGCCGTTGCACCGAGATGGAGAACTGGTGGGTGAGTTGGTTATTGTGCACGATGCCAGCTACATTGATGCGCAAATCGCTCACGTGTGGCGGGATACGTTTTTGCGCGTGCTGGTTCAAGTTTTTCTCATTGTGCTGATTACGGTGCTGATTGTCCGGTGGAGCATAGCCGGACCCATCGCGCGGGCAGCGCAGTGGATGCGAGCTTTGCGGGCGGGCAAGGTTGCTCCCTCGTCGGTCGCGATCTCCGAGTCGGACTTGCTGCGGCCGCTGACCAGAGAGATGACGAGCATCGCGGAGAGCCTGGCGGCGGCGCGCTTGGCGGCTGAAAGAGAGGCCAAGTTGCGCGAGGCTTCTGAATCGTCCTGGACGGCAGAGCGGCTGTCGGTCCACGTGCGAAGCAAACTAGGCCATAGCCAGCTATTTGTTGTCTCCAACCGGGAGCCCTTCAGCCACGTGCATCAGGGCAAGTCGGTGCAAGTCATAGTTCCGGCCAGTGGGCTGGTCACTGCCTTGGAACCAGTGCTGTGTGCTTGCGACGGCACTTGGATCGCGCACGGCAATGGTGACGCCGACCGTGAGACTGTGGATTCGCATGACCGCCTGCGTGTTCCTCCAGAAGAGCCGAAGTACACTCTGCGGCGGGTTTGGCTCACAAAAGAGGAAGAGGAAGGGTACTATTACGGTTTCTCCAACGAAGGAATCTGGCCACTTTGTCATATCGCGCATACGCGGCCAATTTTTCGTGACGCCGATTTTGAGCACTACCGGCAGGCGAACCAGAAGTTTGCCAAAGCCGTGTTGGAGGAGATGGCCAACACCGAGCGGCCTGTGCTTCTGGTGCAGGATTATCACTTCGCATTGTTGCCACGGCTGATCAAAAAACAACGGCCCGATGCGCGTGTCGCCATCTTTTGGCACATACCATGGCCCAGTTCCGAGAGTTTTGAGATTTGCCCGTGGCAGCGTGAGTTACTGGATGGGTTGTTGGGGGCTGATCTTGTCGGATTCCACATCCAATCCCATTACACCAATTTCCTGCAGACCGTGGATCGCACACTGGAGTGTCGCATTGACTGGGAGCACTTCACGGTAAACCGCGAAGGACATTCCACGCTCGTGAAACCATTTCCCATCAGCGTGGAGTTTCCCGATCCGCCGAGCGCCACGACTGACAATTCTCCCTACGAGGATCGGGTCACCTTGCTGCGGGAACTGGGAGTTGAGGCCCTATTTCTTGGGGTGGGAGTAGATCGCGTCGACTATACCAAAGGAATACTGGAACGTCTCCTAGCCATCGAGCGGATGTTGGAGAAGAACCCCACGTATCAAGGAAAATTCACTTTTGTGCAGATTGGCTCGCCGAGCCGCACGCATATCAAGCGCTACCATGACTTGCTGGCCGCGGTGGAAGCCGAGGCCGAACGAATCAATTGGCGCTTCCAGACGGCCAAATGGAAGCCGATCGTTTTTCTGAAAAGACACTGCAGCCATAATGAAATCTCGCGTTATTACAGGGCCGCGGACCTGTGCCTGGTGACCTCTTTGCATGATGGGATGAACTTGGTTGCGAAAGAGTTCATAGCGGCTCGTCACGATGAGCAGGGGGTGCTGATCCTTAGCCGCTTTACGGGCGCAGCTCGTGAGTTGCGGGATGCGCTGATGGTGAATCCCTATGACATTGAGCACACCGCCGATGCCATCCGAGTCGCGCTGGAGATGCACTCCGATGAAAGAACCGCGCGCATGCAACGCCTGCGCAAACAGGTGAAAGAACAAAACATTTATCGTTGGGCAGGAAGCTTGATCGGTGAACTTTGCGGAGTGCGGCTCGACGTCTCAGACAGAACTCAGATAACGGACCGGGCAACTGCTTCTGCTGCTCGATGACGCGTCACTGCTAATAAATCACCCGATCACAATTCCGGCGGTGTGGCCCACCGCATCGAGGTCAGCTAGCGGCTGGCGGCCTTCTCAGGATGCCCCTGGGTCACGGGCTATTCAGAAGTTATTCACGGCTAGAAGTCAGATTATGGGAAGCCAGCCCAGATTTCCTCGAACGCCGTTTCTAGACCGCGAGTCGATGTCTTGAAGTGGTCCTGCAGGTTTTCGCGGTGGCATGACACGTCATTTTGTGGGCGTTCCTACAATGATGCCTTGCCCCGACCCACACACCTGCGTATTGTTAGCGGATGAAGTTTCCGCGCTGTAGTGGAATCCTTCTCCACATCAGTTCTTTACCGGGCCGCTATGGTAT
>JASIKQ010000224.1 GCA_030049565.1 Candidatus Sulfotelmatobacter sp. | reverse complement strand
TATGGCGGAAGCGAGTGGAAGTGGAACCCACCATCGCTATCGGCGAGATAGCGACCGACGGTTTTGAAGAGCACACATTGTGTTCTGACGCGTTATGGAGAACTTTCTACCTTACTTGATTACCGTCGCTCACGGAAAGAAAGCTGATCCGCCACTCTCAGCCCTTGGCACCTCGCAAAACTCAGCGTGCTTAACCTGGACTTTCGATGTACAATTCTGGCGTCTAGATTCCGCGAAAGCCCATCCAGTCTTCTCTTCTAGGCTTTCCCGCAAGGAGCTTCCTATATGAAAATTCAGTTCCCCTTGGTGGCATTGATATTTTCTGCTCTGGCCTTGGGTGTGGTCACACAAGGCATGGCCCAGAGCAACGACGGCAAAGTTGCTCTCCACGTAACTCCGAAGCAGGCCTATGTGTGGGTCGATGGACGCGCCATCAGCGAAGCCAGCAAACATCATTCGTTGAGTTTGAGTGCCGGCGACCACAAGATCGAATTCGCGAATTACGGATACGCTCCGGAAACTCGCAATGTCACGATCGTTGCCGGCAAGACTCAGGCTCTCGACGTAACTCTACAACCCGTTTCCGGAAGCGTTTCTGGCCCGTTCGGAGCCATTTCTGTGGAACACGCAGAACGCGACGCCGTTCTGCTGAATGGAAAAACTCCCCCCTATTTCGTTGGTCACGGCGACGAGTTCAATAACTCCTGGCTCTGGAAGCAGGAACTGGTCGTTCCTCCGGGCACATATCAGGTCGCCGTCCAGCGCGGAGACAAAGACGCCTGGTCGGGCTCGGTAGACGTTGCCGCGAACAAGCGCGTGGTGATTGACGTTCCCAAGGGTGTGCGCAAGACTGTGGAGTGGCCGCGTGGATCGAAGCTGACGTCGGTTCCGCGATTCACTGTGGGTACAGCCAGCGCGACTGTGGCCGTGGCCAAGCCCACAGCGCAACTCTCCTCCACCGTCGCGCAAATCAATTGTGGAGATTCTTCACAGCTCAAATGGACTACTACCGATGCGCCAGGCGTCCAGATCAGCAATGTCGGTGCGGTCGCCGCGAGTGGGGATCAGAGCGTTCAGCCCAAGCAGAACACGACCTACGAACTCACCGCCACCGGTCCCGGCGGCACCGCCACCTCGACCGCGACCGTCAACATTAACAACGCGATCCAGGCGAATTTGCAGCTCTCGCCGGCGGAAGTTCACTATCGGCGAATCGGTGACAAGGTCGTACAGGATGAAAGTTCAGCTCTCACTTGGTCGGCCTCCAATGCCGCCAACGTTTCTATCGATCAATTTGGAAGCGTCGATGCCAGCGGCAGTCGTCCGCTGCAGATTACCCCGAAGCAGACGACTCCCGGCAAGGTGGATGAAACCATCAATTACACGCTCACCGCGACCAACGGATGCGGAGGAACCGAAACGCGCACCGCGGCGCTTCACATTACCGGCGCGATCGAAAACCCGGAGCTGGTTATGTCGCGCAGCGTGTATTTCCCGACAAATCGCCCCCACAACTTGAAATCGGACGCAGCTTTGCTGCCGAGCGAGCAGGACGCTTTGAAAACTCTCGCGGAGTCGTTCAAGACTTATCTCACTGCCGTGCCTGATGCGCATCTGGTGCTCGGCGGCCACGCCGACAAGCGCGGCCCCGCCAGTTACAATCAATCGCTTTCCGAAAGACGAGCCGAGCTCGTCAGGCGTTTTCTGGTGGAGCAAGGAATTCCGGAGGCTAATCTCGAAACGCACGCCTACGGTAAAGAAGAGAACCTGACGCTCGATCAGGTAAAACAGCTGCTTGAGCAGAATCCGAACCTGAGCGCGGAGGAGCGCCAGAAGGCTCTCGCCAAGATTCAGACCGTGGTTCTGGCCAATAATCGCCGCGTGGATATCAAGCTGAGCACGACCGGACAGGAGTCGGCGAAGCTGTATCCCTTTAACTCGTCGGATTACGAGGCACTCGTCAATCGTGGCAAGCCGCTCGAAAACGCCCCGTTGGTGAATGCCGCGCAGAAAGAGCAGACGAAGAACTGACGCCAAAAAACGCGGCCTGGCCTGGCAAGCAAAAGAACTGCTTACTCCGCCGACCGCGATTCGAAATCGTCAGGTTTCGCACAAAACTTTTATCACGTTTTTTCGCAGCCCGCCCTCTTTGAACGCCAGGTCTCACTCCGAGATCGGGACCGAGGAAGAGCTTACCTTTTCAAACCAAATGGCGGAAGCGAATGGGAGTCGAACCCATCGGTAACAGGATTGCCTGCCACCCGCCGGTTTTGAAGACCGGGACGATCACCGGACCGCATGCGCTTCCCAATCGATCCAAAATAAACGAACTTATGTTGTTATCTTCGCGCCATTTACTGACAGGGCTACGGACATGACACCCCTTGGCATGAAGACCAATCAACACGGCATTATCCACGAAGCACGCAACAGCTTCTACGTCCGGTACTTTGAAACCCGCGATGGGAAGCTGGTCCGCGTCTCGAAGAAGCTCTGTGATGCCGACAAGAAGCTTACAGCACAACCTGCCCCGCCGTGAAACTGCTGCGCGATCAGCTCACGCCACCATCAACAATCCCATTGCAGCGCAACAACTACTCCTGCATCTCGACTTGACCACAACCATGCGCCATTACATCAAAACCAAACGCTCAGCACTGGCGGAAGGCATTCAGATGCTCGATGAGAGGCTTTCCCTCGCCTCAGAAACACGGTAGGAATTTTTACAAATGGGGAGAACATCATGGGATTATTTGACCTTGCTTTAAATCGCGGCTCTGATGTGGGTTCAACCGGCTGACAAACGAGCTAACACGTTTCT
>JASIKQ010000223.1 GCA_030049565.1 Candidatus Sulfotelmatobacter sp. | reverse complement strand
AACGTCGATACCCGCCTGCGCAAGCTCGAGCAGGGCGAATACGACGCGGTGATTCTCGCCTCTGCTGGCCTGAAGCGGCTGGGCAAAACCGAACTGATCAAGCAAATCATTCCTGCCGAAATCATGTGCCCCGCCGCCGGCCAGGGAGCGCTCGGCATCGAAATCCGAAAAGGCGACAGCGCCACGCGTCAGCATCTCGCATTCTTGGACGATTCTGCGGCTCGCGCCAGCACTACCTGCGAACGCGCCTTGCTCAACCGTCTGGGCGGAGGCTGTCAGGTCCCCATCGGCGCATTTGCCGAAATGCGAAACGGCAAACTTCATCTCGAATCGCTGGTTGCCGATCCCGACGGCTCGAGAGTTCTGCGCGACGCCCGCGACGGCAGGATCGAACACCCGGAAAAACTGGGCAACGATGCCGGCGCCGCCCTGCTCGCCCGCGGCGGCGATAAAATTTTGGAAGCCGTCTACGGCCGCGGAGAGGCCGTGCTGCCGCAACCGTGAGCACGTTAACTTACTTGCTACTGCCTCTCACACCGTGCCACAAACTTCTCGTGAGGAAGTGCAATCGCGCGCGATGTTCTAATATCGTTGGCGGCAAGGAATTGTCTGAGATGGAAGAGCCTGCTCTGACCACACTTGCAAATTGGCAAAATTTCTACGTCATTGTCGGCTCCTCAGCTGGGGCGCTTACCGGACTGCAATTCGTGGTCATCACCCTGATTGCGCAGGCTGACATCGCGAGCAGCATCCGCGAGATTCGCGCCTTCGGCTCGCCGACCACTGTTCATTTCTGCATGGCTCTGTTGATCTCGGCCATTGCCAGTTGCCCATGGCATGGCCTCAGAAATCCGGCCCTGCTCTTTGGCGCGTGTGCCGCTGGGGGAGTGATATACGCGTTCACCGTCATCCGGCATGCGAAGAAGCAAACCGCATACCAGCCCGATTGGGACGACTGGATGTGGTTTGGCTGGCTGCCGATGGTGGTGTACGCGGCACTGGCAGCTGCGGCGTTTCTCATGACGGAAACTCCGGCATCCGGGCTGTTCCTGGTTGCCGCGGTCTCACTGGCCCTGTTGTTTCTTGGAATTCACAACTCCTGGGGCACAGTCACTTACATCGCAGTGCAGCGGTCGCAAGAAAAATCGCGCGAATGATTCTAAAGCTGGAATTGACCGCAACTTTCAAGGGCACGGCTTTCATCCGCGCCGTGAGCGAAAATCATACCCGGCTTTAGCCGGCGAGGAAGGCCTGAACAAAATCGAATCATGTACATCCCCGAACATTTCCGCATACGCCGCCATGAAGATGCCATCGCCTTTATGCGGCTCAACTCATTCGCTATTTTGATCTCTTCCACCGGCGAGGGCCCCTACGCCACGCATCTTCCGCTGTTCGTCGATGACGCCGACGAAAAGCTGCTGCTTCGCGGCCACGTCGCCAAAGTAAACCCGCACTGGCGCTATCTCGAACAAAATCCGCAATGCCTTACGATTTTTCACGGACCGCATGCTTACATTTCTCCCAGTAACTATACGATCCGCGAGAGCGTCCCCACCTGGAATTACGCCGCTGTGCATGTGTATGGGGACGCCAGGATTTTTTCCTCGGAAGGCGACGTGCACCAGATGCTCGAAGAACTCATGCAGACCTTCGAGCCTGCGTATCGTGATCGTTGGGAAAGCTTAAGCCCCACCTTCCGCGAGAACATGCTGCGCCAAATCGTCGGCTTCGAAATCACAGCTACAAAAATCGAAGGCAAATTCAAACTCAGCCAGAATCGCCCGCGCCGGGATCAAGCGAATGTGATTCAGTCGCTCGCAGGATCACAGGATTCGGTTATTGCCGGGGTTGCGCGAATGATGAGGGATCAGCATCTTGGC
This sequence comes from Candidatus Sulfotelmatobacter sp., assembly GCA_030049565.1. Lineage (GTDB taxonomy): Bacteria > Acidobacteriota > Terriglobia > Terriglobales > Acidobacteriaceae > Sulfotelmatobacter. The sequence continues at coordinate 975 of JASIKQ010000223.1, read as the reverse complement.
GCCGCAGACGACAAGGAAGGCAAATGACGGAGCGAACGCCACATGCCGGCACAGCAAAAGGACCCCTCACCGGCATTCGGATCTTAGTCGGCCGCGCCCGCCGTCAAGCCGGAGCGCTTTCGTCAGAACTGCGCAAACTGGGGGCCAGGGTGATCGAGATTCCGTTTATCGAAATTCGCAAGCCGCGCAGCTTCAGGGCGCTCGATTCCGCGTTGGCAAGTCTTGCGAGCTATGACTGGCTCATCCTCACCAGCGTGAACGGCGTCGAAGCCATGTGGCAGCGAATGGAAAAGTTGGGGCAGACGATGACGAATCTCGCTGGACTGCGCATTGCGGCCATCGGTCCCGCCACCAAAAGAGCCATCGAGCAGCGTGGCCTCCGCGTCGACGTAGTCCCTAAGGAATACGTCGCCGAATCGGTCGTCCGTAGTCTGAAAAGCAAAGTGGGGGGAAAGGGCGTACTTCTGGTCCGCGCCAAAGTCGCCCGCGATGTTATTCCTCGCGAGCTGCGCCGCGCAGGAGCGAAAATCGAGGTCGTCGAGGCCTATGAAACCGTAGTTCCCGAATCTTCCCGCAAACTGTTGCAAGCCGCGCTGAAGAATCCAACCCAGCGCCCGCACGTCATTACCTTTACCAGTTCTTCGACGGTCAGGAATTTTGCGGAACTGCTGGGCGCGGGCAGAAAAAAGAGAGAGAATCTGAACGGAATTCGCATGGCTTCCATCGGCCCGGTAACTTCTTCAACCCTGCGCGAACTTGGCCTTTCGGTCGACGTCGCCGCTCGAGAATTCACGATCCCTGGGCTAGTCAACGCAATCGTGAAAACAATGCATCCGCGCAATCCTACTCGTTGAGCGAACAACTGCAATCCGCCGGCACAACGTGCGCCAGCAAAAAGTCCGCCACGCGCTGATAGGCGTCAATCTGATTTTCCACCCGCGCGAACCCGTGCCCTTCGTTCTCGTAAATCTTGTA
>JASIKQ010000222.1 GCA_030049565.1 Candidatus Sulfotelmatobacter sp. | reverse complement strand
TGCTCCAGCACCAGGTCCCGCGCCTCAAACGGTAACTTCCACCGGGCGCTGCAAAAAGTCACGAACAAGTCTGCGTCAGCCCTTTGCAGATGCGGCAGTCGTCTGCGGTAGCGATATTTGGCAAGTGCCGTCGACACAATCGTAGGGCGGGCGCCCACGCCCGCCAGCGGCCGTAGCCAGGGAAGTGTAGAAACTTGGGATTTTGTGCGTCTGTGACAACCGAACAATAACCTTGTGGATTTTTCAGATTGACGAAAATTCCCAGAGGTGAAGGACGACGCGCTTTGCCGTTGCAAGCTTTCGCGGGCGAGGGCGCCCGCGCCACGAACCCCGCCGGGCCAATGTGGGAGCGTAGGTCGTTGCCGGCATTAACAAAGGCCACATTCAGAAATGAATGTGGCCTTTTCCTTTTGCTGCCGGTTGCCCCACCCTTGTCGCGTTTTCTGCGACAGGGTGGGGAATTTGACTTCCATTACTTCGAGGGAGCGTGCGTTTTCGGCGCGGGCGCGCCGCGCAGCAGCCCTTCGGTGCTGAGGTCTTCGTCAACATCTGGCCAGTGGATGCCGTAGCCGCCGCCGGCAATTTTCCAATTCCTGCGCTGGGCCGGCGTGGCATTGAGCAGCCGCGGATACCACACGAGCGGCACGCTGATCACGCGTCCGTCGCGCAGGGAGACACTGAGCGCGTCCTCACTGAAAGTAACGTCGAGCACTCGCTCATCTGCCGTTATCGCCGAAGAACTCATTCCATGCCCCTAAGAATCGTGCCCTGTTCTCGATCACCATCGATTGTATCGTGCGCAGCTCATGCGCACGAAATCCAAAGTTACCTGCCAGTTGCACGGGATCGAGCCAGAACTTTGCCGACAGGTCATCGCGGTCGACATGAATGTGTGGCGGTTCATTGGGTTCGTGACTGTAGAAATAGAAACGATATGGGCCGGACCGCAACACCGTCGGCATAGGGTGGAATTCTAGCAAAGCCCCGCCGGGCCGATGGTACCGCACGCGCCAGTGTGTGGGAGCCCTTCGGCGCGCTTCGCTTGCTCAGGGTAAACTCCGGTCGTTGCCGGCATAGATAAAGGCCGTTGAGAGAAATCTCGACGGCCTTTTCCTTTTCGATTGTAGGGCGGGCGCCCTCGCCCGCCAACTGCTAGTGCTCGTACGAACTCAAGATCCGCGAAATAGCCCCACCTCCGGATCCGTCCACAACCACCGATACTCCTCGGGTTTCGTCACTAATCCTCTTCTCACCGGATTTTGTCGAATGTACTCCGCCGTTTCCTTCAAACTCTCGTCCGACCGCAATACGTGGTCGAACGACTCTTCTTCCCACACCGGCCCCGAGCGGCCGAGAAGCCCGTTGATGCGGTGCGCCGTCGCTCCTTTCAAGCACTGCAGCATGTTAACCAGGGGAAACGGCCACCCGTCCTCTCCGCGAAGCGGCCGCAACAGCAGATGCACATGATCCGGCATAACTACGACCGCATACAGATGAAGTCGAGCCTTGATTGTAGACCGGGCGCCCCCGCCCGCTCCGCCCTCGCGCAAACAGTGCTCCAGCACCAGGTCCCGCGCCTCAAACGGTAACTTCCACCGGGCGCTGCAAAAGGTCACAAACAAGTCCGCATCGGCCCGCTGCAAATGGGGCAATCGCCTGCGGTATGGATATTTGGCGAGTGGCGTCGCGCCAGACATAAGAATGGACCAGGGACGGCTGCGTAGGGCGGGCGCCCTCGCCCGCCATGCTCCGTCTGCCATAGTGAGATAGTGTAAAAACCCCGGACTTTTTCGGTCTGTGATAACCGAACATCGAAGCTGTGAATTTTTCGGTCGGAATCTTGGGCCTCCCAAAAAGACCTGTGACCACAAGCTTTCGCGGGCGAGGGCGCCCGCGCCACAGCCCCGCCGGGCCGATGGTACTGCACGCGCCAAGTGTGTGGGGTGAGCTCCCTCGCAAAGAACGCTCGGGATTTCGGCGCGCGGCTCGGTTTTTAGCTTGCCCTGAGCAGCCGAAATGAAATGAGGCTGCCGAATGGGCCGCGCAAACGCCTCAAGTTGCCGGCATAAATTAAGAGCCACGTTGAGAAATCAGCTTGGCTCTTTCCTTTTGGTGGGAGATCCTTCGCCACAGAAAGCGCGGCTCAGGATTTCGGCAGGAGGCTCCCCGCTTCCCTCGCTACGCTCGGATTCGCTCACGCCTCCTAAACGCCTCAACGCACTAATCCGGTGTCACCCCCAAGTACTCGTCATGGCCTTCAAACACCGATCGCAGCCAGCTCCGCCACCTGTCTTTCAGGCGCGGCTTTGGATTGGCAATCTCCAGATCGCAGCCCGCCGTTCTCGCTTGCAGGTAAACATTCACCAGCACGCCAACCCCGGAGTCATCGATGTAGTCCACATTCGACACGTCTAACACCACGCGTTTGAACTCCGGAATCAGGCGGCGAATCGTGCGCTCCATCTCCGCTGATGTGGCGGACGCGATAAGGCCCGCGGCCCGGACCGTCGTTTGCGGCAGCCTCTTGCTCGAGGCGACCCTTAGCCCAGCAATGCCGGCAACCGGATTCGTAGCCATAGCGAGCCTCCCGAGTCTCTCCGTGTTAATTGCACCCGCACTAATGTTTAATAGTGATCCGTGCCCGGCAAGCGTTTCAACAAATCACTCTAAGGCTCCAAGAATTGCTCACGGCGTGGTCCTGGCTTGCGGCGGCTCAAATCCTCCGCAGCGTTCTTGCCAGCGTTGGCGAAGCCTTTCGCGCTCCTCGGGCGTCATGTTCTCCCAGCGCTCACGCATGCGCCGCCGAAAATTGTAGCGGCGCGGGCCACGAAAGCGGAAGCCTCCGAACAGAATCCGGCACAGGGCCAGCAGCACGACGGCTTGCCAAAACGTAATCAGCCGCCATCCGAACAGCCCCGGCAGCAGCCAGTTCCACAAGAGCTTCACCACTTCGCCGCCAACGATAACGAAAAGCACCATCGCCAGAATCGCCAGCGGAGCGATCCAGAAAATTTTCTTTCTCATAATCGTATCCTCACTTCTTCTTCGTGAACTCACTAAACTCTTCGTAAACGCTCTGCAACCGCTCCCGCAGATGCAGCACCGCGTAGCGTTTGCGCGAGAGCAGCGTATTGACGCTTACGCCGTTTTCGGCCGACAGTTCCTTGAAGCTGCGCCCTTCCAATTCGTGCGCGAGGAACACTTCCCGTTGTTCATCCGGCAGCTCATCGAGCGCATCTTCCAACTCCTCCAGCAGCAGGTTGCGGAAGTACTCCGCCTCCGGCCCCGCATCCGGCGACGGCAACAAATCTTCCATCCGCAGCAACTCGCCGTCTTCGTCTTCGACGGCCTCGTCGCTGAACAGTTCCGGCTTCTTCTTGCGAAACCAGTCCGTGATGCGATTGCGCGCCACGCGAAAAAGCCAGCCAGTCACGTACTCGATCGGCATGAGCAGACGGTTAGCTTCCACCAGCTCGTAGAAGACTTCCTGCAGCAGGTCTTCCGCGTCGGCGTCGTCCGGCACACGGCTGCGTATGAAGTTGCGCAGCCGGGATCGTTGTTTCGCCACGACCTCGGAAATCTGGCGATCTTGCTCGCCCTCAGCCATTGCAGCGACGCTCACAGCTCATCCATCCACTCCTGTAGACGAATGGAGGCCGGAAATATTGTAGAGATTCGACCATGGGCCAGCCCTGAACTCTGCGATCTATATCCACTTCCCTCTTGACATTCGCCTTATATTCGCCAACAATGCTGGCATGGCGATTACGCGCAGGCAACGCGAAGTCTATGACTTCATCTCTCGGTTCGTGGCCGAGCATGGATATTCTCCATCGTTTGAGGAGATCGGCAACGGCCTCAAGCTGAACTCCCTGGCCACGGTGCACAAGCACATCACCAATCTCGAGAAAAAAGGACTGCTCACCCGCGACTACAACCGCAGCCGCTCCATCGATCTGCTGCCGCCCAAAGGCCGGCTCAAACAGGCGATGAGCGTCAATACCGGAGTAATTCTGCCTCTGGTCGGCCGCATCGCCGCGGGCTTGCCCATCGAGGCTGTGCCGAACAACGAAACCATTTCGCTCGCCGATTTTGTGCGCTCGAAAGAAGTCTTTGTGCTTGAAGTGCGCGGCGACTCCATGCAGGACGAAGCCATCCTCGACGGTGATTACGTGTTGGTGGAAAAACTGAAGACCGCTCACAGCGGCGACATCGTGGTCGCGGTGGTGAATCGCGACGACGCCACGCTAAAACGCTTCTATCGGGAGGGCGACAATATCCGCCTGCAACCTTCGAACGCAAATATGCAGCCGATTATCGTGCCAGCGGAGTCGGTGGAAATTCAAGGGCGGGTGATTGGAGTGCTGCGGAAATATTAGGACTTCGCCACGCCGGCTTTCACTCCTTCGGGTTCCTCCGGCAAGGGTTTTTCCGCGTCATCGCGCATCGATGGTCACAGCGCCACTCCACTCGTGCATCGGGTGCAAGGCTCCGCAATCGAGACAGCGGGTTACATCAAAGCGCGCGCCGCATTGCGGACATACACCTCCAGTCACAAAGGTGTCGAATGGCTGCCGGCATTGCCCACACTTCCAGAACTCGCCCATGGGCGGCGAAGCTTTACATGCCGGGCAGATGAAATCCTGGCGCCGTGGCAATTGGGCAAAACGCGAGAGCGCTCGCGCATGCTGAAGTCCGCCCCAACAATTCATGAGCACGAAAACCGAGATGGCGGCGATCCAAACCGATTGCGCCCGGATGGCCAGGAATATGAACCCTGCTGCGCCCAGCAGGCCGATCACCGCCGCCGCCATCAGGCTGCGCGCCCGCCCGAGCACAAACCATAAGAGCGAGCGCAGAATCTGCCCGCCATCGAGCGGATAAATCGGAAGCAGATTGAAAACCAGCAGCCAGAAATTAATGGCCGTGATCGCGTTCAGCAGCGCACGCAGATCGGGCGCGCCCTGCAACCATCCGCTGGAATGACTGATGTTGGCGCCTATGGAAAGAATTACCAAGAGCGCCACATTTACCAGCGGTCCGGCGGCGATGCTCCACAGTGTCGCTCCCGGCCTTTGCGGAGGATTCACATACGCCACTCCGCCCAGCGGCCACAACACAATGTGATCCGCAGTACCTCCGACTTGCCGGCAGGCCAGGGCGTGGCCGAACTCATGCAGCGTCACAATCAGAAAGAGCGCCAGATACTCCAGCACGTTCCAGGTCAGTGAAGAGTAACTTCCCTTCCGGCTGCTGACTTCGTACGCCGCCACTAGAAACCACGACCAGTGTAGAAATACATCGATTCCCGCGAAGCCGAATAAACGGATCGATCCTTGACTTCGAGGCATGGCCAGCAGTTTACCGCACCAGGCTCTCGGTTCGGCATGAAGATGCAGGAGGGAGGCGCTATGGCTGAATCCAAGAAGAGCCGCTGAACCAATCCAGCCGAGCCAAAAATACAGCACGCCTCCCCGTGCCCTGGTGTCTAGAACAGTGCACTATCAGAACCACTGCCATAAAAAGGAAACCAGATCCCCCTTTGGCCGGGGTTACGAACCTTAGCGCTAAATTCGCGTGACGCTTCAGTGATGCCAAGCGTGCACCTTGCCGATAGAGATTAACGAGCTTCGGATTTCATTAATCCAGCCTCACGAGGTCAGTTAGCGACTATGACATTCAAACCTGGAGTAAACCTGTTTCTGCTTCTCATTTGTTCCGTCATCTCCTTCGCGCAGGCGCCTGCGGAATTACAGGCGAAGTTGAGCACCGAGATCAAACATCTGGAGGCCTATAGCACCGATCCTGAAGTGGTCAGCGCGGTGAAGAACTACAACTCCAGCGCCCGTTCACCTGAGGAAAAAACCATGACCAACGAAAAATGGCACAGCCTCTCGCTGTTTGATCCCTTTGTGCGCGCCATCGGCAGGAATTCGCTTTCCGAATATCTCAAGTCCAAACGCGACGACGTGATTTCGAAGATATTCGTCTCCGGCGCCGACGGCGGCAAAGTCGGTTTCGACGCCAAGACCGAGCATTGGACGCATAAAGGTATGCCCAAACATGAAGTGCCCATGAGCGGTCGAACCTGGGTCGGCCCCGTAAAACTGGATGATTCCACCGGGCTGCAACTCATCCAGGTCGGTCTGCCCGTCCTCGCCCAAGGAAAGCCGATTGGCTCGATTGTCTTCGGATTAAGAGCGGACAAGCTTCGCTAACTGCGAACCGTAGAGGAATGCAAAGATGAACTTAAGCATTGCGCGGCGGATGACTCTGGCCCTGGCCGCTTCGGTCTTGATTACAACGGCCGCGGTCCTGGGACTTTCCTATCTACTGCACGTCTCGGTTTCGTTGTCCAGCAACGTAGCTTCAACCGCACGCTCGCAAAGCCAGGATTCCTTTGCCCTGCTCGACTTCGCGGTCAAACTCCAAGGCGCAACCCAAAGAATGGTGCAGGAAAGAGATCCCGACGCTATCGAATCCCTGATGACGCAAACTGATGTGCTGACGAAGCAGGCCCGGGCGAAGATTGGGCAACAGGGCGACGCCGCCATTGCCGCGGCTTTCGACAAACTAACCAAAGCCGATGCCGAAGTGACCGACCTGCTTATGCACGCGCACAACGCCGAATCGCATCAGGCTGTTATTGAAAAGGCCAATCCCGCGTTCGAAGAATTCCTGCGCGCGATTTCCCAGAATCAGGACAGATTAGGGCAGGCGCTCGATGAACAGGCCAAAGTGGCCAGCGTGCGCTCCCGCCATCTCGAAATCGTCGTCTATTTGCTCGTGGCTTTGTCGATCCTGCTGATGTGCTGCGGCAGCCTCGCCCTGGTGCGAAGCATCTCTCAGTCACTTCAGCGATTGACCAGCATGATTCACGATATTGCTGAAGGTGAAGGCGACGTCACCAAGCGTCTGGAGATCGCCGGAAATTTTGGCAAAGACGAATTGAGCGAGGTCGGCCGGCTCTTCAATCTGTTCATGGACAAATTGCAGGAGCTTCTCCGCCGCGTTGCCGCCCATACCCGGAAGCTGGCGGAGGCCAGCCAGCAGCTGCTTGGCGACAGCCGCCAGATCACGGCCAACTCGGCCGAAACCGCAACCCAGGCCAATGCCGCTTCGCGAGTGACGGAGCAGGTCACCCAAAACCTGCAAGCTCTCTCCACTGGCGCCGGCGAGATGACCAAGACGATTTTGAGCATCGCGGAGAACGCCAATGAGGCCGCCAAAGTTGCCTCCACCGCGGTCGAGGCTGCGCGGGCTGCTAATGCCACCGTGGCCAAGTTGGGACAGTCAGGAACAGAGATCGGGGTTGTCATTAAGGTCATCACCTCGATCGCGCAGCAGACCAACCTTTTGGCTCTGAATGCGACCATTGAGGCCGCCCGCGCTGGCGAAGCGGGCAAAGGCTTTGCCGTGGTTGCCAACGAAGTCAAGGAACTCGCCAAGCAGACCGCCAAAGCCACCGAGGATATTAGCCACAAAATCACCGCGATCCAATCTGACACGCAGAGCGCAGTCAAGGCCATCGGAACTGTCAG
>JASIKQ010000221.1 GCA_030049565.1 Candidatus Sulfotelmatobacter sp. | reverse complement strand
ATCTCGCTTGAAACAGCCTGTGAGACTCGGATCACGGTCGCGAGGTCTAGTCCTTCGATCGGCGCCGTGATGGTCGAACCAGGACCTGGCAACGGTTGCACCTCCTTGAGGCCAGGATACAAGCGGTCGAGTTGCCTTACTTTTCCGTCCGCGCCCCATCTTGCGTAACAGGTGCGAGCCTTCTGCAGGTAATTGTCGGCGAATTCATCGAACCCGCGCGAACGGTAAAATTCCGAGGCGCGCTCATATGCGAGCGCCTCGTTGTTGACGAAGCCGTTTGTGCGAGACGAGTGGATTGCCTTTTCATACAGGCGTATGGCGTCGAGATCGCGGTTTTCGATCCGGGCAATTTCGGCGCCCACAAGCGCGGCACGGTTTTCGAAATTCTCGGGGCAGTTCTCCGCCCAGACTTTGAGTAGTCGCTGGGGCGCAGCCAGGGCCTCCAAATGCTGCACGCGTTCGTCTGCGGCTGCGGAATGGCAGAATGCAGCGAGAGAAAGCGCGCTGTAAAACTGATATTCCGCTTCTTCGATCATGGCGTGTGAGGACGCTATCAACGGTTGCGTCTTCGAGGAAGCTTCCATAGCTGCCGCGTAGTCGCCGGCGAAATAACGCGCCTGAAGTTTGCGGATCCAATACCAGCACTCATGGCTTCGCAAGTACGGATTGCCAGCTAAAAGACGCTCGAACTGGACTTCCGCCATCTCTTCGCTGTCGAAGCAGCCGAATTTCGGCGTCAACCCGCGGAGCGTCCGAATCATTGCAAGTGGCGGGGCCAGAAGAATGTCGCCGCTAAACCCCGCCTTTGACCCAAGCGCCCCGCCCAGTTCGGCTTTACGTTGGATGTCGTTCAGCGGGTCGCCCGCGACGAGAGGAAGGTTCACGTTCAGCATGTAGTTCGCGAAGTTTGCAAACGTGAAATCGCCGGATTTGTTCGCTGCATCATACCCGCGGTACCACAGGTCAACGCAGGTTCGCACGTGTTTCATCCAGGGCGCGATCAAACCGGCAAAAAATGTATAAGTGCGCGCCTCAAAGCGCTTTAACCCGCGTCCTTCCATGAGTTGAAGGCCGACTCGCGCGAATCGAAATGCCGTCTGGTAGTCGCGGAAGCACCCTATGGCCACCCTGCTCAGCACAACATAGGCGTAGCACGACGCGTCGCAGTTGCCCCGCTCGAGGGAGAGAGTGACGATTTTGCAGATGGACCAGCAATTCAGGTTCTCATCGGTAACAGCGGCGGGAACACCCATCTTGATCAGAATGTCGACAGTTGCGAGGGACTCATGGTCGCTCGTCGGCGGTAAGTCGGCGATATCTTCAATCGTCCGGTCGCCAAGGTGCGACCAGACTTTCTCGTATTCGCTTCGCACTTCGCCTTCTGTCGGATGAGGCGAAATTTCAACGCCTACGCGCCGCAGGTAGTCGAGGGCTACGGCGATGGCGCGGTCGGGCTGAAGGCGCTCCATACACGCATCTATAAGCAAGGAGACGACCGACGCGCGTTCAAGGTTGTTCGCGGTGCGGTTCGAAAGCGCAGTCAAATGTTCGTCGGCGGCGGCTAGCTCGCCGGTCACAAACTCGCATCCGGCTCGCTCCAGCTCCAGCGCAAAGAGCAGGTCGCGTCGGTGTTCCCAGTAATCGTCGCCCAGGAGCGCCACACCTGCGATGAAATACCTGAGCGCTGAGGCATAAGCGGCAGACGCCTTGGCGCGCTTGCCTGCAATCAGGTTGAGCTCGGCCAGGTTCTCCCGCTCCTCGCGAGAACTGATCAATTCCATGCCGCGGTTCAGATGATTGGCGACGTCGAAGGCTGTCTCTTCCCGTTCTTCCGGAGAGGTGCGTGCCGCCAGCAGCCGTCCGATGCGCAGGTGTACTTTGGCGCGCGATGCTTCTGGAATCAGTGAATAAGCGGCTTCCTGAACACGGTCATGGATGAACTTATAGGAGGCATCTTGCCGTTCGATCAACCCTTGACGTACGCCTTCCCAGAGTGCCGCGTGCACCTGCTCCTGCTGCATTTCCAGAACGATCGAAAGGGTAGTGATCTCGGCGAAGTTACCCAGACAGGCCATCTGCTGCAGTGCCGCCTTCGTCTGGGCCGGCAAGCGGCTTAACTTCCCGACCATCAGGCCGACCACATTATCCGTGTATCCCTTGGCATGAATGCGATCGAGGTCCCAGGACCAGCACGCAGCAGTATGATCGAAGGTGAGCAGATCTTCTTCGGCGAGCAAAGAAATAAACTGAATGGTGAAGAACGGATTGGCACCCGTCTTCTCTTGCACAAGGTGCGCGAGCGGCGCGCTGTATTCCGGATCGCAGCGGAGCGCGTCCGCAAGCAACTGCTCCAGATGCCCTCGGGTGAGAGGGCCAAGCGCAATTTCCTTTACCTTTCCGCCGGCACTCTTGATCGCATTGAGTTTACGCATCAGCGGATGGGCGGCATTGACTTCGTTATCGCGATAAGCCCCGATCAGCATGAGGTGCTGTAGCTCGGACCGCGTCAGCAGATCCTCCAGCAGGTCGAGCGTTGCTGCATCCAGCCATTGCAGATCGTCGAGAAACAAAGCCAGCGGGTGATCGTGCCGCGCGAATACGCCGATGAATCGGCGAATCGCGAGTTGGAACCGGCGTTGAGCATCCTGCGGTGGAGCTTCAGGAACTGCCGGCTGATCTCCGATAATGAGCTTCAATTCGGGAACCAGATCCACAACCAGCTGGCCATTCTGGTCCAACGCATCGCGCAGTTCGTGGCGCCACTTGTCCAGCTCTGTCTCGCTCTTCGTCAACAACTGCCGGGTTAGACTCCGAAAGGCCTGTGCCAGCGTCGAATAGGGAATGTCGCGCTTGTATTGGTCGAACTTGCCCGAAGCAAACAGGCCACGCGGCGGCACCAGCACGGGCTGCAGTTCATTGACAACCGAGGATTTGCCGATGCCGGAATAGCCGGAAACCAATACCAATTCTGGAGTGCCACCGTGCGCGGTGCGATCGAAGGAAGCGAGGAGCGTCCCGATCTCGTGTTCACGGCCGTACAGTTTCTCCGGAATCTGAAGGTAGTTTGGCCTGTCATGATTTCCGAGAGCGAAATCATGAACGTGGCGGTCACGATGCACATCTTCCAGACACCTGCGAAGATCGCTTTCCACGCCGGCCGCGGTCTGATAACGCTCTTCAGGAGTCTTGGCAAGCAATTTCAAAACTATTTTCGAAACAGGGCCAGGGATGTCATGCACCCGATCTTCCGGTGGATTCGGTTGTTTTGCAATGTGACAATGCACCCATTCCATGGCCTCGGAAGCTGCAAACGGAAGATTGCCCGTCAGTAGTTCATACAGCGTTACGCCGAGTGCGTAAAGATCGCTCCGCGAATCGACCGAGCGATTCATCCGTCCTGTTTGCTCAGGCGCCATGTAGGGAAGAGTTCCGGCGATGAATTCGGGAGGCTTGAGCGCTTGGCGCTCACGTGGAAGGCGCGATGCGATTCCAAAACCCATGAGCCGGACCTGATCTGTGGCTGAGTCGAACAGAACATTGGTGGGCTTGAGATCCTTGTGAATGAGTCCCTTTTTGTGCAGTCCGGCTAGTGCGGTCGTGAGCCCAATGGCGATCTGCAAGAACAACGGGAGTTCCACCGGTCCCGAGAGCACTTGGTCAAGGGGATCACCACCGGGATCTTCGAGAATGATCGCAGGCTGACCCAGATGTTCCGTAACCGTGAGAGGACGGGCGGCCCACGCGGAATCAAGTTCATTTCTCAAGGAGTACTCGTGCTCTAATTTTTTCAGAGTCGGCAATGAAGGTTTACTGGATGACGGAGTGAGCAAAAGGACTGACGCCGAACCCGATCGACTTGAGTGTTGACCGCGGTAAAGCTTGAATTCCTGATCTTCCCGGAGGATGTTAAGAGGAGGTTGGGACATACTCACGACGATTATGCCTCCGAGATAGTTCCGTTCGCCTTAGAAAGTGAGCCGAGCATCGAGTTGAATGTGTCGGCTACTGCCAGCCGTAGAAAAGATCCTTCCGACGTTGTCGGCGAGGTCACCGGCTGCGTCTTTGAAAACGGCGTCTCCATTCCCTCCCAGACTGAAC
>JASIKQ010000220.1 GCA_030049565.1 Candidatus Sulfotelmatobacter sp. | reverse complement strand
CAAGGTATACCGCATCGACGTGGGGTACACGCGAGAGCAACTGGTGAAGGCTATGTGCGAAACCGTGGGCAGCAACGGAGTGTGGCCGTGCTACGTGCGCCCGGTCGTCCTGCGCGGATATGGCGAGGCGGGGGTGAACCCGTTCAACTCGCCCACCGAGGTTTACATCATTAATTATCCGTGGGGAAAATATCTGGGCGGCGAGGGCGAGGGCTGCGATGCCTGCGTTTCTTCGTGGACGCGCATCGCTCCCAATACCCTGCCCGCGATGTCGAAGTCGGGGGCGAATTACATGAATTCGCAGCTCATCAAAATGGAAGCGATCGTTAACGGCTTCGCCGAGGGCATTGCGCTCGATGTGAATGGATTCGTCAGCGAAGGCTCGGGAGAGAACGTTTTTGTGATGCATCGCGACAAGCTGATTACGGCGCCGCTGGGCAATTGCGTGCTGCCGGGAATCACGCGTGACTCGGTGCTGCAAATTGCGCGCGACCTGGGCGTAACCGTCGTCGAGCAGATGATTCCGCGGGAAATGCTTTACATCGCCGACGAGGCTTTCTTTACCGGCACCGCGGCGGAGATCACACCGATTCGCACCATCGACAAAATCAAAGTTGGCAACGGCAACGTTGGACCGATCACGAAGGCGATTCAGAAGGAGTTCTACGCCATTGTGCGCGGCGAAAAAGCCGACCGCTATGGCTGGCTTACGCCGGTCCCGGTGAGCAGCAAGCAGCCGGTAGCGGTGTAGTTTTAAAGCCGAAATATTTGGGAAAGCCGACCTGATCTGCGAGGTCGGAATACAGTTATTTTCCGCACCATACTACACTGACGGCATACTTACGGAATTGCCGGTCCGCCGTGAGTACCGTCATTCCTTCGGAAAGGGCCTGGGCGATGATTAGCCGGTCGAATGGGTCCTCATGATGCAGGGGTAGATCGTAAGTTCTAACCGCGTGAAGATGAGTTACAGGAAGCGGTCGCAGTCCCTGTCTCTCGATGAAGGTGGGGATGCACTTCGCGGGTGGTCCCGGAAGGTTCAGCTTCCCGAGGCGTGCCTTTATGCTTAACTCCCAAGCGCTGGCAGCCGAAAAGTAGATCTCTTCCTGCCCGTCTTGAAGAATCGCAAGGCATGCATCGTTGATTTTCTCGACTGCGTGGATGCTCCACAGCCAGATCATGCTGTCGAGCAGATATTTCACTTACGTCTCCGCCGCGGCTTCTTCGCTTGCGGTTCGAGCTTTGGAATCTCGCCACCATAGAAAGCCTTCAGCAAATCGTCAGGCAAAGGAGCATCGAAGTCATCGGCCACCCATACCTGTCCGCGGGCGAAGCCGAGCGGGCGGGTTTTCTTCTGCGGTTCGATGGCGACCAGGCGCGCCACCGGCACTCCCGCGCGGGCAATGGTGACCTCTTCTCCGGCAGAGACTCGCTGCAGAAGGCAGGAAAGGTGAGTCTTGGCCTCGTGAATGTTTACTTCCATGCGCGCAATGTTAGCTAAGTCTGATGACTAAGTCAACTGAAAAACGGCAGGCGGAGACGAGACCCCTTCACGCGATGAGGGAAACGCGACGTCATATGGTAGTTACAACCTAGAGCCGTGCCCCAAGGGTAAGCTGGACGACTCGGCTGGGTGATTGCACTATCGGGCTCCGCTCCCACGATCTTCAATATCGATCAGTAAGCCTTGCAGATCGGAGTAGACGGGTAACGCCCCGGCGCGCTTTGTGTCGGCTCGCTCGCGCATCCTTCCTCACGTTAAGCCCACCTGTTAAATTCTAGTGGGTGTCACCTTCCGAAGAATACCTGCGGCGTTTGGGTGATCGAGAGTCGAACGTCACTCGATTGGGGAAAATCCATGTGCGCCTTGGAAACATCCGGCTTACTCTGGCTCTAGTGGCCGTCATTGTCGCGTGGGCGGCGTTCCGGTTGCACGAGCTTTCGGTTTATTGGCTGGTCTTGCCGATTGTCCTGTTCGCCGGAGTTGCGGTTTATCACTCCAAAATCCTTCGTGCTCGCGATTGGGCCACCCGGTCAGTTGCGTTCTATAAAACCGGTCTGGCCCGCATGGAAGATCGCTGGACAGAAATCGGCGAAACCGGTGAACGATTCAACGATCCTCATCACGTTTATGCGGCCGATCTCGATTTGTTTGGTAAGAGCAGCCTGTTCCAATTACTTTCGACCGCCCGCACCCGCATGGGCGAGGAAACGCTTGCAAAATGGCTGCTGGCGCCCTCACCGGTCGAGCGCATTCGCGAGCGGCACGCTGCCGTCGCGGAACTGCGCGATCAGATTGATCTGCGGGAGGATTTGGCAGGGCTTGGCGCGAACGCTTCCGTAGGCGTGAATCCCGCAGCTCTGCAAAACTGGGCGGAAGCTGCGAACCGCATGAAGCCTCTGTGGCTGCGATGGCTGGCTCCTCTGCTCGCGGCGTTCATGATTGGGAGTCTTGTAGTTTGGGCTCAGTGGGACATTGTTACGCCGTTCGTAGTGGCCGTTGCGATCGAGGCTGTTTTCACCTACCGTTTGCGCAAGCCGCTGGAAAGTGTCTTTCATGGAACCGAACACGCCTTCGCTCAATTGGACTTGCTCTCCGCGGTGCTGGCAAGAATTGAAGCGCACACGTTCAATTCGCCCCGGCTGCAGGCGCTACAGCGCAATCTTCTGTCCGGATCGGTGACGAGTTCCCGCGCGATCGCCCAGCTCCGAACCCTGGTGAACTTCATCGACTCGCGCCATAACCTCTTCGTGCGAATCATCGATGCGCCTCTGATGTATTCGATTCAGGTGGCATTTGCAGCCGAGCGCTGGCGGAGAGCTCACGGCCAACATTCGCGACCATGGCTGGAAGCGATTGGAGAGATCGAGGCGCTGCTTAGCCTGTCGGCCTACGGTTTCGAACATCCTGCGGACCCGTTTCCTGAATTCACCGACGGTCCGGCGTGTTTTGATGCCGAGGCGCTTGGGCATCCTCTGATTCCTGCCAACACCAGCGTTCGCAATCGCGTAAGCGTTGGCCCGACTGCGCGTGTGCTGCTGGTGAGCGGCTCCAACATGTCGGGCAAGAGCACGCAATTGAGGGTTGTCGGAGTGAACGTGGTGTTGGCGATGGCCGGTGCTCCGGTGCGGGCGCGGCATATGCGGCTTACACCTCTCCAGGTGGGCGCGAGCATCCGCATTAATGATTCCCTACAGGAAGGCAGCTCGCGTTTTTACGCCGAGATCACGCGGCTGCGAAAGATCCTGGATCTGGCTGGTGGGGACCCACCATTGATGTTCCTGCTCGATGAGCTATTGCAAGGCACGAATTCAGCTGATCGCCGCATCGGCGCGGAGGGAATTGTTCGGGCATTGCTGAACCGTGGCGCCATCGGGCTAGTGAGCACGCACGATCTCGCGTTGACCGGTATTGGTGGCTCCCTCAATGGTCAGGTGCGGAATGTTCATTTTCAGGATCAGCTCAAGGACGGCAGGATGACTTTCGATTACATCCTGCGTGATGGCGTGGTCACGAAGAGCAACGGATTGGAGTTGATGCGCACGATCGGGCTGGACGTCTAGCTGGTCCCGCACCGCTCCGTCGCCAGTTACCTAGGTCATCTTTAGGAAAGTTACGCTTCGGGGGATGATAGGCAGAGTTTGGAGGCCAAGCCTCCCGGGACCCCATCAATGAATATTGACGATCTGCTGCGGATTGCGACGGAACGGCGCGCCTCTGACTTGCACTTGAAGGTAGGAAACTATCCGCACCTGCGGGTTGATGGCGAACTGGCGCCGCTGACCGACCAGCCGCGTGTGAGCGCGGAGGACATGCTGACCATGGCGTTCAGCATGATGTCTGCGCGGCAGAAACAAAAATTCAAAGAGACCACGGAAATCGATATGGCTTACGGCGTCGCCGGGTTGGGACGCTTCCGTGTGAATATCTTCCAGCAGCGCGGCAACGTGGGGTTGGTGCTGCGCGTGATTCCCACCAAGATTCGCGCGCTGGACGAATTGTTTCTGCCGAAGGTGGTCGAACAGATTTGCGAGATGCCGCGCGGGCTGGTGCTGGTGACGGGCGTAACCGGTTCCGGTAAGTCGACCACGCTGGCGGCGATGGTCGATCGGGTGAATTCCAGCCGCGCAGAGCACATCATCACGATTGAAGATCCCATTGAATTTCTGCATCGCGACAAGAAGGGATACGTCAACCAGCGTGAGATCGGCGTGGATACGCCTTCATTCAGCGCGGCGCTGCGAGCCTCTCTGCGCCAGGATCCCGACGTGATTCTGGTGGGCGAAATGCGCGATCTGGAAACGATTTCGACCGCGCTGCACGCGGCCGAGACCGGTCACATGGTATTTTCCACGTTGCACACTCTGGATGCAGTGGAAACCATCAACCGCATCATTTCAATCTTTCCTCCACCCGAGCAGAAGCAGATTCGGCTGCAATTGGCGGCAGTGTTGCGCGCCATCATCAGCCAACGTCTGGTGCGGCGCTGCGACACGGACGGCCGCGTGCCTGCGGTAGAAGTGATGATTAACACGGCGTACATCCGCGAATGCATTCTGGTGCCGGAAAAGACGCGCTCGATTCGCGACGCGATCGCGGCCGGCACTTCGCAATACGGCATGCAGACCTTCGACCAGTCGCTGTGGGATCTGTTTCAGGCGGGACTGGTGGCCTACGAAACTGCGCTCGAAAACGCCTCCAATGCCGACGACTTTAAGTTGCGCATGCAGGGCATCGCGTCGACGGCGGATATTTCGCGGCAGTCGATGCAGTCGGCCGGGTTTGGGGGACGGTAGAAGCAGCCTCGCGCTTCACGCTTCGGGCTTCGGCGAGACTGTGAATTGGGTTTCTGTGTGCCGACCGCTGCGATCCCGGGCGCCTTCTCATCCTCGTACCTTTTCACGTTCCATCATCAATTGATCTATTGTTAAGGCGTGGCATTCCCGAGACCCAAGAAGACGCTCTATTCCGAAGATGAGCTTTATGCCTATGCAATCGGCGCGCTCGCGCGGCGCATGCGCAGCGTTGCGGAACTGAAGCGACTGCTCCGCGCCCGCGTTGACGCCGACACCGAATACGGCCAGACGCTGGTTGAGTTGATCATCCGACGGCTGAAAGACAATGGCTACTTGAACGATTCGCAGTACGCGGCGTCGTTTTCATCGTTCCGGCGCGATAACCAGAAGTTTGGACGCCGGCGCGTGGTCACGGATCTGAAAGCAAGAGGCGTCCATGGAGACGTGATCGACAAGGCCGTGGATGCGGCCTTCGAGGGCGTGAATGAAGAAAAGCAGGCACGCGAATATTTGCGGCGCAAGCGCCTGGAGAAACCAAAAGACCAGAAACAGGCGGCGCGCATCTTCCGTCAACTGGCGCGTGCGGGATTTGGCAGCAAAACCATATTCGCGATTTTGAAGCGCTGGAACGTGGATGACGAAACTCTAAGCGCGCTGGAAAGCGAAAGCGCGTAGACGCGACCCGAACGGGCGATTCTTGTGGCGCACAGAACGCCCTCCGACGCGCTTCGTTTGCTCAGGGCAGGCTCAAAAACACTTCGCGCGGCTCGCGCAAATTTCCTTTGACTTCACTCACGACGGGCTCTCGCTTCGCAAAAAGCGCTCGCTCG
>JASIKQ010000219.1 GCA_030049565.1 Candidatus Sulfotelmatobacter sp. | reverse complement strand
GGGCTGCCAATCAGCGGCGCCAGCCATCGTCCATGTGCTGAGAAGGGATTTACCGGCGCGACGAGAACGAGACTTCGCAATCTAAGGCCGCTGTTAGGCTTCAGGCATTCTGCAGCCATCATCATGGCCACCGCGCCGCCATGCGAAGTGCCCACGAGATCAAATGAACTGATGCCAAGATTTTGAATGAAGCGCAGAGCCCGCTGAGCGTTTCCACGAAGAGAATGATCGAGCCCCGGTGGGCGATCGGAAAAACCAGCGCCCATCATGTCGGGGGCGTAAACGGTGGCGTAAGGCGCAAGCGCGGGCATGGTGTAGCGCCAGGAGAACGAATATCCCAGCAAGCCATGCTGCAGAATGAGCGGCGGCCCGGAACCGGCGCGCAGGTAGCGCATGTGCGCGCCGTCCATCTCCATCCAGCATTCTTCAACGACTGCGGCTGGGGCCAACACTGACCGAAAATCGGACGAATAAGCCACTTGAGGATTGATACATTGTTTGAGGGCGCGGAGCAATCCGGCGCCCAAGGTATGGAATCTTGGTCCAATATCAAGGCAAGCGGCACGCCGCTTGCGTCTTTGCTAGCAGAGTTTCGAGAGAGAGCTATAGAGCTGGCTTGCTTTAATGGCCCTCAGCGTTCGTTGGCGCCGACATCCCTGAGATGATTTGCCAGCTGCCACTAGGGCTACGAATCCACGTGTGGATAACCCGGATGGTTGAGGGCCGCCCCCCTCCAGCTTGATCGACCCATTTCTGGCGAACGCGATACGTCGTGGTGGCAACATCGCCTGTCACCTGCATCGTGAGACGCTCCAGATCGTAGGATTGGAGAGACTCTCCCTTGCTCGTATGCGCCGTGATCCAATCCGTAATGTGGTCTTTGCGCAAAGGCTCCGGGCTAATGGATGGCCAGCCGAGAAAATCTGTGTGCCACAGGGTCAGATATTTTTGCAGGTCGTTGGCTTGCACATATTGCCAGTATGCCTTTTCCATCGACCATAACGACTCGGCGTCGGGAGGGGCAGCCGCGAACAAGCGCGCGGTGAGGAGAACAACCATCAAGATGTAGTGAATCATCGCAGTCATCTTAGCTCCTGTAATTTAAGGGCTGCTGGAATCAGCTATTAACAATTTGCTCTTGCGGGACAACTTTTTGCCCTCTCGCTGGCTTCTATGTAAGTGAACATCGCCTCTGTTCGCTTCACTTGGGGAGCTTCGGCTCCCCGTTTTTTGGCCGCTGGGAAGATCAGGCCGCTTCCTTCCTCTTCTTCCGGAGCAACTTCTTCAGCACCCGCATGCCTTTGTCGACGTGCTTCTCCTCCAACAAAAACGGGGGCAGAAAGCGTACCACCGTATCCTGCGTGCTGTTGAACAGCACACCCTCGCCTAAAGCCTCATCCACGATCGGCCGCGCCGGAATCTCCAAATTAATCCCCTGAATAAATCCCCGCCCGCGTACTTCCTTGGCAACCGGGCTCTTCTCCGCAATAGCTCGCAGCTCCTGCTGCAAGTACGCCCCAACCTTATTCACGTTATCCAGCAGCTTCTCTTCTTCCACAATCGAAAGAAACTCCAGCGCCACGCGGCAAGCCAATGGACCACCGCCGAACGTCGTTCCATGCTGTCCCGGCGCAATCGCATTAGCAAATTCTTCTTTCGCGATAAATGCCCCCAGCGGCAGCCCCGCCGCAAGCAGTTTCGCAATCGCCACGATGTCAGGAGCCACGCCGAACGTCTGAAACGCAAACATTGTTCCCGTGCGCCCCAGCCCGCACTGAATCTCATCAAAAATCAGTGCCGCCCTAAACCGGTCAGCCAATGTCCGGCACTCTTGCAAAAATTCCACCGAACATTCATAAATTCCGCCTTCGCCAAAAATCGGCTCCAGCACGATCGCGCAGGTATTGTCGTTCACCGCCGCCCGCAGGCCTTCGATGTCATTCTGCGCGACGAACGTCACTTCCTCGAGCAGCGGCTCGAACCCCTTGCGATGCTTATCCTGCCCGGTCAGCGACAACGCCCCAAACGTGCGCCCATGATACGACCCTTGCAGCGCCACCAGCCCGCACTTGCCCTCGCCCCCGGCGCGATGTCCTGCCAACCGCGCCAGCTTGATCGAGCCCTCAATCGCCTCCGTGCCGCTGTTGGAAAAAAACCCCCGGCACGTTCCCATGGACGGCCCTATAGAAGACGTTCCCGCGGAAAGGTCGCTAGAAGAGCCGCCCGCCAGCGTGCACAGCTTCTCCGCCAGCGCCCCTTGATATTCGTGGTAATACAAATTCGAGACGTGAATCAGCTTCGCCGCCTGCTCGCGAATCGTCTTCACAATCCGCGGATGCGCGTGCCCCAGCGCATTCACCCCCAACCCAGAAACAAAGTCGAGATACCGCCGTCCCTCAAGGTCATAAAGAAACACGCCCTTCCCGCGCGTGAGCGCGACGGGATAGCGGTTGTAAGTCCCCAGCAAATAGCGCCGCTCAAGCGCTGTGATCTGCTCGAAAGTTTTCATAGGAAGACTTGATTCTACAGTAAGACGAATTGTGCCAATGCGAGAACGAAAAGCGTCTGCGTGCGGCAAAAAAAGCCGCCCCGACATCGGGCGGCCTTGATCATTTAGCGCCTCGCTACTTTAGAGTCACTTCGCGGGCAAGCGAGCTTCGAACGGCGGTCGAGTACTCGGCTCGTTTCTTCGCAGCTTCCATCATGGCCTCGCGGCTGCCATAATGCTTTGCCGCAATACCGGTCGCTTTCTCCGACATCTCGTCGATCGTTCCCCAGTCCTTGTACTCAATGGCTATGGCAACGTCCCAGTCATCAGGATGCTCCATCACCGGATTGGTATAGAACTTATAGTCCACGACCCAACCCTGTTTTTTGAACTCGTCGTAAATCGGCTTGAAATTCCGGTTGAGGTCGTTCCAATACAGATCGCTCATGCCGGTTTTGGTATGTACGTAAATAACGCGCCATACCGGGCCGTTGTTATAGTAGGGGCTCTGCGCGACTAGTGGAGTACCCGCAGTCAGAAGTATCAAAATCAAGCACAGCCAGAAAGCGCTCTTTCTCATACAATTCTCTCCTTGTGCCTGGGATTAGGCCGTAAGCTACTGGGTAAGACGGTCAATTCGGAATCGTGGTCAACAGGCTGCCAACGCTGCTCAGAAGTTTCTCCGCCGCTTCTCCGGGATCTACGGCGGCAAAGTTCTCGTCCAAAACGAGAAGTGCGACGGCGGGATCAATCTCATCCAATACTCTGCGCAAGGATTTGCCGTGCGCAGATTGCACGTGCGAGGAAACCACCACCAGCTTGGCTTTGGTTGCCTTGAGCAGAATTTGCGCGTCATCCACAGACATGGTGGTCAGCGCGTTGTATCCCGCCGCACACAGCACTTCCCGCAGGAAGGTGCAGACGTCGGTGGAGGCATAAACGCAAAGCATTCGCGGCCGCGCGTCACCCGTCTTTCCGCGCGAGTATCGTGAGCCCAGATAGGCGGCCGTGATCGCCTCTTCGATGGAATCATATACTTCAAATTGAGCCAGCAGGCTGGTCAACTGCAGCACCTTGCGCACCTTGTCGGGCACGCCGCACAGTTTAAGGTCGCCCCCCTTCGCTCGCGCGGCCTGCACCAGGCGCATCAGCGCGCCTAATCCGCTGCTGTCGACGAACTCTACCTGATCGAGTTGCAGCACCACGTCGTCATACTTCTCGATGGCATCGGAAACGCGTGCATGCAGCGTGAAGACTTCATTCCCGGTGACGATCCGTCCGTGACACTGAATGACCACGACCTCGCCGACCGGACGGCTTTCTAGTCGCAACTGCATCGCGCCTCCTCACATTTCAGCTTGGAACTGAAAATGGCACCCGCTTTGCTATCGCCCTGCCCTCCTTCACATTAAGAGGCAGAACGCTCAATCGCCAGCGTCAACCGCAGCGCAAACAACTCCGACCGAAATAAAGCTTGGCACACGGAAGCCGTATTCGTAAGGGTTCCCCTACGCATTCAGTACAGTGGTGTCTCTCCCGGTGGTCGCGTCTTCCACCTGCGGTGCACCCAGAGCCATTGTTCCGGGTATTTTCTCACGTACTCTTCGATGATCGATGTAAATTTCTGCGTGTTGGCGAGAATGTCAGCTTCCAGATCGCCTGTTCGCACCAACTCGACTGCGGGATCAAAGCGTAGCCTGTATTTCCCCAGGTCCTTATCCCAGATCGTAAACGCCGGCACAACGGCCGCGTCAGTGCGCAGTGCGATGCGCGCCAGACCAATACCCGTACATGCCGGGATGCCAAAAAAGTTCACGAAGATTCCCTGCGGCGGCGTCATGTTCGTATCGATCAACATGCCGGCCACTTCGCCGGATTTCATAGCTGCGAGCAGCCCACGCACAAAATCCTTATCTACAGCCTTGTTGCCGTGCATGGTTCGGTAGTGGCGGATCAGACGGTCAAGATATTGGTTGTCCATGCCGCGCATGAGCACGTGCATCCAATGCCCATGCATGGAGAGCACAAACGAGGAAAGCTCCCATCCCCCAAAGTGGCCGGCAAAAAACAACACTCCCTTTCCGCGCGCAAGGCCGCGCTCGAAATTTTCCAGGCCATCGAAGGCCACGACTTGATCGACATTTTCGAGCGTGTATCTGGGAAATTGGCAAACCTCGGCCAGTTGCCGGCCGAGCGAGGCGAATTCGGCGCGAAGGATGCGCGCCCGATCCGCTTCAGTTTTCTCGGGAAAGACCATGGCGAGATTGCGCATGCCTACCCGCCGCAATCTGACATGAAAGAGATAGACAATCTGCGAAAAGCCTATGCCAACCGTCCGCGCCAGCGGACGAGGCAGAATTTCCAGCAATTTGATGAACAGCCAGGCTGCCGCGTACTCAAGTCGCTGCCGCATCGGGAAGCGTGACGGTAGCACCGTCAAAAATTGTTTGTCAAACCAATCGCCTGACAACACGGTCTATCTGGGCACAACGGACAGACCAAGAACCTGCCGCGAGGTCGTCGAATGGGCGGCTGCTCCCAGATGTCGGTGCCGAAGCCCGCTCTACTTGGCCGCTTCCTGCGCCCACTTTGCCAGCGAAGTTAAAAATGTATTCGCTCCCGCCGGAGCGTCCACTTCTCCCTGCAAAGATGCAGGGAACGACACCATGTGCCCGTAAAATTCGCGCGTGCTGTCTTTATCCTGTTTGATCACTGCACCATTCAGGCTCACTCCGGCAAACAGACCGCGGGCGCGCGAGTAAGTCAGCACCTCGGCACGCATCTTCCAATCCGTATTCCCTTCGGCGTGGCGTCCCACCGGACCGGCCGCGACCGAAGCATCGGCGCCCAGCTCGAATTCGCTCGAGAGCAAATGCTTCATGCCATTCTTGTTCATAATCAGCATGACCAAATCCACTGCCTGC
>JASIKQ010000218.1 GCA_030049565.1 Candidatus Sulfotelmatobacter sp. | reverse complement strand
TGCCGAGAGCTAGGACAACCGCATCGGCGAGAATCCTGCACCCGCTTTTTAGAAGGATGCTCGCCTTGCATTTGGCAGGAGTTATATTGAGCGCCTCGTCGCGTTTCCATTCTAATCTGCCGGGATTCTCCTCTATCGCCTCGCAGAGGGTCGACTCCACGTACTTGCCGTAGACGCGTCGCGGCAGATAATCGTCTGGCTGAGCCTGGTTGCTGTGGTGCTCTCGCGCCCAGCGCAGGAAATGCAGAGGATCATGCACAAGAGCGCTCATGTTCTGCGCCCTGACGTTGAGGAGGTGCCCAGCAAGATGCGTGCTGTAGGCCACACCCCGTCCCGGACACCCTTCCCGTTCGATTAACACCACTCGGATCGCTGAGTTGTCGCCACGCAGGAGTTCGCTTGCTAGAATCGCCCCACTGAACCCACCGCCAATGACGGCTATCGTGAACTGGG
Organism: Candidatus Sulfotelmatobacter sp.; assembly: GCA_030049565.1. Taxonomy (GTDB): domain Bacteria; phylum Acidobacteriota; class Terriglobia; order Terriglobales; family Acidobacteriaceae; genus Sulfotelmatobacter. Next base: position 4,961 of record JASIKQ010000218.1, on the reverse strand, counting down.
AGCCTGCCTCACTTCCCTGATTGATGTCCATCTTCGCAACCCTCTCTATGTCGATCATCATGCTAGACTTGCAATTGATAGCCCCACCGGATGTCTTTGACAGCACGGGGCTTAACGCCGCTACCCCTAAACCCAGACTGGCCAGAAGAACAATATTTTCATCTTGACAGAAAGAATCTTGCTCATTCCGAGAGAGGCGCCAGAGATTCCACCCATTATGTCTACTAAGTACATGGACTTTATAGTATACTTTGCGACGGCGTGTAAATCGCACTTTAGTGGGGCGATGAAGGCTGGCCCAGCTACGGCTAATCAAGTCCTGTGCAGGAGAAGACTGTGATCGTTTTTATGGAGAAGACCTGGCTTTTCTGGTGGATGCTTGCGGCCCGGTCCTGCGCTGGTTCCACGTGCTGTCCGTGCGGGGCAAAATGGAAAACTCCGACGCTCTCTGCGAAGGAGAATCGCTTCCAAATGGTTCCTTCAGAAGGCACAGGCGATCTCTCCGCCAAAGACGGACCAAGCATTCCGGGAATCCCGGCCCAAAGCGTAGGGCAAGAAAATAGTTCTGTTAATCAATTGATGTAGCTGAGGAGACGCTCATGAGTCAGATTCTTACATCCGACTGCCGAGCACAAGTGTGCTGCGATGCTCCGCTACGACGAGATTATTAGAGCCGACCGGGCGGAGGTTAACAATGTCGAAGGCAGGACCAATTGACCATCAAGAGTTGGGCACTTTTTGTCCACCTTTGAGGTCGAAAACGCCCCATTTCCACGCATCGAAGCCCATCGAGACGGCAGGTGTGGATCGCTGCCAACTGTACCAGATTCAGTAGAGTACTAAGAGAAGACTGGAGGCGCGGGTCGGAATCGAACCGACGCATAAAGGTTTTGCAGACCTCTCCCTTACCACTTGGGTACCGCGCCCCTGTTCACTAACTTAGCGTTAACTGGCGCAAAAGTCCAACTCAGGGGTACGTAATCTGTGCCGCTCCGTAAGCGCCCGCGAAAGGAACGCCGAGAGCCTCATCGAATGAAGCCTGCGAGAAGAAAATCTGGAGCGGGAGACGGGATTTGAACCCGCGACTTCGACCTTGGCAAGGTCGCACTCTACCGCTGAGTTACTCCCGCTCGGCTTTCTCATTTTACATGATCGTGCTGGAGGATCACCAGTTTCATGCAGCAGCTATTAAAACCGATCATCGACAGCCTCGCAGGAATTATTTTCGCTTCTTCACCGCAATGCCTAGCACTTCATATCTCCCGCCACGTAAAAGCTTTCCTGACCCGATGAATGCCCGGGCGGGATAGTCCCCATGAAAATAGGACTGGTAAACCTTATTAAAAGTGTCGTAAAGACTGAGGTCGGAGCAGAATACCTGTACCGAAACCAAATCGTCCATTGTCATTCCCGCAGCCGCAAGCGTTTCCTTTACGCCCTCGACGGCCAACCGCGCTTCCTCGGCGGCATCCGCCGGCGGTTGGCCGGTCTTAGGATCAACGCCAATGTGTCCGCCAATGTACAGCGTGTCGCCCGTTAACACGCCATCGCTGAAAGGCAGGTTGGCAAATGCTGGAGGACGCTTTAGAACAATATGTCTGCGATCCGTCTCTTGTGCAATAGATGTCAATGTGATCGCTAACAACGTCAGAGCAACGGCATTCCTTTTCATGGAATCCTCTCCGGATGTGGAATTTGTGAGCGCCCAGTATAACCGCCATTCCTTCGAGGGCTGTCCGATTTGCGCGGGTGCGCGATTTGCGCGGCTGCGCGATTTGCGCGGGGTTCGTTGGCGAGCTACGGCACCCACTGCGGGTCTTCTTCCGGATTCACAATCTGCCCGTCGCGCATGTGAATGATCCGGTCCCCGTACTTCGCCGCTTCCGGATTATGCGTGATCATCAGCACCGTCTGCCCCAGTTCCTGGTTCGACTGCCGCAGCATCTTCAACACGGTGTTCGAATTCTCCGTGTCAAGGTTACCCGTAGGCTCGTCGGCTAAGACCACAGCAGGCTTGTTAATCAGCGCCCGCGCCAGCGCCACGCGTTGTTGCTCTCCGCCGGAAAGTTCGGACGGGCGATGATGCAGCCGTTTGCTCAGCCCTAACAGATCGGTAATCCGCAAGAAAAATGCAGGATCGCTCCTTCCATTGCCGGAAATTTCCTGTGCAATGCCAATATTTGAGCGTGCATCCAGAGTCGGCAGCAAATTGAATTTCTGAAATACGAAGCCGATTTTGTGCTTGCGCATGCGCGTGCGCTCCGCGTCAGTAAGAGCGGCAATGTCGTCGCCATCGAGAATGACTTTTCCAGAGTCGGCACGCGTCAGCCCGCCCAGCAGATAGAACAAGCTGGATTTGCCGCTGCCCGAAGGCCCTACCACCGTCACGAATTCTCCTTTTTGTACGGAAAAAGAAATCCCCCGCAACGCGGGCACGTCGATCTTTCCCACGTGGTAGGTTTTGCGCAAATCAATGGCTTCGATGAATGCGCCCATGCAATTTCGATCTTACACGATGCGCAAGATTTACCGCCGAGCGGGCCGAGTCCGCAAAGAACAGCAAGAAAAACAGGCAAGAGGAAGTGAACTTTCTGAATTCGACCACTTAAGAAGAGTTCCTAGCAATGACAATTCGTAGTCAACGATTTTTCTCGCGTGCTCCTGTTCGCGGCGGTGAGAATGTTTTTCTACGCTACCCCGATTTGCCGTGGTAACGGCGTATTCCGTTCATGAAGCCGCTTCGGCCCGCGCTTGCGCACCAGCAATAATCGAATTTTTTCCAGCAGATCGGCGGGCGCATACATTCCGCGCGCCAGAAAAACATCGGCCTGCGAATCGTGATCGTAGGTTCGCACTTTGCTGGAAATAAGAATCGCCGGTGTGTGCGGCGAAACCTTCTTGATCGCCGCGATCAACTGCGGGCCGTCAAGCCCTGGCATGGCCATATCGGTCACCACCAGATCGATGCCCCCCCGGCTGAAGCGCTCCAGCGCCTCTTCGCCTTTGGAGTAGTTCGCCACGCGGTAGCCCCGCGTTTCCAGCATGATTTTGCGATAAGAAAGCGATTGTTCGTTATCGTCGACGCAAAGAATCGTACGCTTGGGTTTCATCATCGCCTGGAATCCGCCGCCTCGCGGCTAGTAACCGCCAGTCAGCGGAGCTTTCTCTGTTCGCGAAGGATCGAAGTCGAAGCGATGCTAACCGCAGCCGCACGCGCTGTAAAGTAGCGTTGATGCAAATGGCAGAGTTCGGCTATTGACTTTTTTCAAGCTTGCGGAGGATGTGATTCTTTCGCGCTTTCCGAATGGCACTTTAGAGGAAAACCTCGCCGCGCATCACTTCGACAGAACTGCCGCCAACGCGTACGTTAACTACGCGGTTATCGCTGCGCGAGGCACGCACAAAAATCCGGCTCAGCCGCTTCATTTCGACGCCCTGTTCAATCAATGCCCGCTCATCCGGTTTCGCCACGCCCTGCGCGACCATCCATGCCGCCGCGCAGCCCGCCGCCGAACCGGTGGCGGGGTCTTCGCCGTTATAAAAAATCATGCGCGATTGCAGCCGGGCCTCCGGATTGACGGTTGCGCGGCTCACAAAGTAAAAAAATTTGCCCTCCGCCCTTTCCAGATATTCAGCCGCGCGTAGGAAATTAATCTGCAAATTTCGCAGCGCCTCTAGCGATTTCAGCGGAGCAATCGCGAATGGCACGCCGGTCGAGACCGTTTGAATCGGCAGCGAATCGTCGAAATCCTCCACTGGCACCCCGGTCGCGCGAGCCACTGCCTCGCGGTCATGCTGCATGCCGAATGTGGGATCGACCTGTGTCATTTCGCCGAACGCCGGCTGCCCGTCAGAATCTTCAAAAGCAACTGGAACTTTGCCGACATTCAAATCCAGCACAACTCTTTTTGCACCGCCATGCCCGCGCAAAGCAAATGCCGTGCCCAGCGTGGGATGTCCGGCAAACGGCAGTTCTTCCTGCACCGTGAAAATTCGCACGCGCACGCCCCGCTCGCCTTCTATAGCTTTATCCCGCGGCACAACGAACGTTGTTTCTGACAAGTTCATTTCCTTGGCTAGCGATTGCATTTCGGCATCGCTCAATCCTCGGCCATCGAAAAACACCGCCAGCGAATTACCCTCCAGCGGAGTCGAGGTAAACACATCCCATTGCGCCATCGCCAGCCGTCGCCTTGGTGGGCCCATAAATCCCCCAATCAGGGTGCTGATTTCTCACGTCGCAGCGAAAGGAAGCTAAGAAGTTCTACAGATGCGGAGGTTAGCTTTCACGATGCAGGAAAGCTGTGAAGGCCGCTGTTGGGCGCACGATAATGGCCGGACTGTGCCAACAAAAAACACCGGCCGCCCGGTATCCTGCTTTCCCCTCGGGAACCGGGCGGCCAGTTTCTGCGGTCCTCTGCCGGGAGGTTTTCCCTCGCAGGCCGCGAGCTCGACTTATGACAGGAAGAATTCCTTCGCCAGCGGCAACCACTCTTGATCGGGAATCTGCGCCGAGACATCGTCCACGGCAACTCCGCCATCCTGCGCGTAGGCTCCCGCAGTGGCGAGCGGCATGCGGCGTTGCAGGCGGCTGGCAGCTTCTTCCGTCCACCAGCGGGCGAGTGAACCGCCCACGAGGTTACGGAAGCTGGTTTTCGCATCGGGCGCCTGCACAGTTAGCAGCCAGCCTTCGCCGTAGGGATCTTTCAACGCCAGCTTGGGATTGGTGACGATGGCTTCATTGATGTCAGAGACCGTACCTTCGACGGGCGAAATCATATCCACGGCGCAGCCGTCGCGATGCAGGGTGCACATCTTCTGTCCTTGGCGAACCCAGGTGCCGCGTGCCGGGAGCGTTATGCTCTCCACTCTACCCGTCAGCTTTGAGGCAAAATCGTCCATGCCCACGCGCACCAGGTTGGGGCTCTCGCTCAGTGCCCAGGTGTGGCCGGGATGATAGC